>NZ_JBEHGF010000026.1:0-41578 GCF_040225725.1 Corynebacterium sp. KPL4015
CAGAACAAAAACGACTGAGATGCCGGTTTGTCAACGATGTCGCGACTGACCTGTCAAGCATGTCGCGACTCATGACACTGCGGAGACGGCGGGATTTGAACCCGCGGAGGAATAAACCTCGCCGGTTTTCAAGACCGGTGCATTCGGCCGCTCTGCCACGTCTCCATCGTGCCGAAGAGGCAACTTGGTTAGCTTACTAAATAGTCCCGCGCGAATCACATTGCCCCACGAGGAAATGGACGTGGCACACACCACACCTCCTCCATTACATTGGCGGTATGAGTGCTACACAGATGAAAGCAATCGTCCAGACCGATCCTGATACCCCACGGTCGCTAGAGCTGCAGGACGTAGACGTTCCTGAGCTGCGATCCGGCGAGGTCTTGGTGAAGGTGAAGGCCGCGGGCGTCAACCGTGGCGATATTCTGCAGACGATGGGCGCGTACCCGCCGCCACCAGGGGCATCGGACATCATTGGACTGGAGGCCGCCGGCGTGATTGAGGATGCCGGTGATACAGACTGGGAACCCGGCACTGAAGTTGGCTGTTTGCTCGCGGGCGGCGGCTATGCGGAATACGTGGCGGTCCCGCAGGGTCAGCTGCTTCCGCTGCCCAAGGGTTTTAGCTTGGAAGAAACCGCGGCAGTGGTTGAGGTCGGCTGCACCGTGTGGTCCAACCTGGGCATCGAGGCGGGCCTGCACGAGGGCCAGCGCGTGCTCATCCACGGCGGTGGTGGTGGTATCGGCACCTTTGCCATCCAGGTAGCAAAGGCGCTGGGCGCTGAGGTGGCTGTTACCGCCGGCTCGCAGGAAAAGCTGGATCGCTGCCGAGAGCTTGGCGCGGATATTCTCATCAACTACAAGGAGCAGAATTTCGTCGACGAGCTCAAGGGCAGCTGCGATGTCATCCTGGATATCATCGGCGCAAAGTACCTGGAAAAGAACATGAAGTGCCTGGCCAAAGATGGCAAGCTCATCATCATTGGCATGCAGGGCGGCACCAAGGCGGATATCAACCTGGCCCCCATGCTGCCGAAGCGCCTGACCATTCAAGGCACGACGCTGCGCGCGCGTGACTTGGATGATAAGGCGGAAATCGTCGCCGGTACCATCAAAAATGTGTGGCCCATGCTGGAGGATGGCCGCGTTAAGCACGCGCTGCATGGCACGTACCCGCTTGCCGATGCCGCCCAAGCCCACACCGCCCTCGACAACGGCGAGGTCACCGGCACGCTGGTTCTCACGGTGTAGCTTCCCGGCGCGCCTTACTTAAGCGAACCTAGGCAAGCGAGGCAACGACGCGAACGAGGTGCTCGATATCGTAGTGGGTATTAAACGGGCCTAAAGCCACGGTGACGGCACCGCCGATCTCTTCTACGCCCATTTCCGTGAGCAGCGGCGTTTGCGGCGCCAGGGTGGTGACGAGACCATTATCAAAGAGGCGCTTGTACACCGTCTCCGCGGGCACGCCCTGGACCGCAAAGGTAAGGCGCGGCAAGCGATTATCGGAAGCGCCCGCCGCCGCCTCGCCGGTAACACCCAGGATGTGTACGGCGGGAAGCGTGCTCAAAAATGAGTACAGATCCGCGCGCAAGTCCTCGAGGTAGGCGCTCAAGGCGGTCATGGACTTATTAAGCCGTACCCGGCGCGACCCCTTATCCCCACCAGCCAAGGCCGCAAGGTGGTCTACCAGTGGCCCCACGCCACCAGCCAAGCCAGAAGAAACCGGGGTCTCTAGCTTGCGTCCATCTTCCTTGGAATAGATGGGATTTAAGGCATCCAGGCGGCGGAGCATGCGCGTATCGCGGAAGACCAAGGCGGCCATTTGCGGCCCACCAAGCAGGCCGATGTCGATGCCTACGATATCCGCGCCCAGCTCATCGAAGCGGATGGGGCGGTAGGGCGCGATTGCGGAGACATCGAGAAGCGTCCAAGCACGCGAGCGCTCCCGCACCGTGTCAATGATCTCCTCTGCCGGGGATACCGTACCCAATAACTCATGCGCGGCGGAAAAGGAGACGAGCCTGGTAGAGCCATCGACAAGCTCCGCGAACTGGAACCCCGGCAATTCGCCGGTGCCGAGATCCGGCTGCGCCCAGCGGATATCGGCGCGCACCTCAGAAAAAGCGGAATACAGCGTGGGCGGATCCAGTTTGGACAGCACCACCGAGGAATTGCTGCCCAATAGTGGGCGTGCCGCGCGCGCCAAGGATTGATACAGCACGGGCAAAGATGGGCCAAGGACCACGCGGTCCGCCTTGGAACCGGTGAGATCCGCAATGGCCATGCGCGCTGCCGCGTAGTTGCCATCGCCTGCCAACCGGCCCGGCTCCGGCGCGGCCGAGTGGGCGCCGCCTGGGCCCTCTTGCGTCACTACCGCCGTTGCCATCCGGAAGGACCGGGCAACGCCGGAGGTCACGCGCTCCGAAATTTGGGGCACCGCGTGCGCGTTAAGGTACGTCCAGCCATCAGATAGCCCGGTGTACAAACCTCGCGCACTAAAGACGTCATAGTGTGCCGAAGCTGCTGGCATTAGGTCCCCTTCTTCATCGCACTGAACAACTGCCACCACGTGGCGGTCGATTCCCTACTGTATACGCATTTGGCTTCAGTTTCCCAAATCTGAATTTTCCCTGGGCATCGCTGTTTTCGCAGGCTAGCGGCGCGTAGTTCCCCGTTTGCCCAGCACGCGCGCTAGGGTGTTGGGCGTGCAAGATAACAATCAACTGCGCGCTGATATCGCCCGCATGACCTCCCAGCCAGAAGGCGAGGCCGTTCCAGCGTCCCAGTCCATGACCCTCAAGGCTGCTTTCGCGGACCTTACACGGGGTGCACAGCAGCGTGAGCTGTGGTTCAAGCTGGGCCTGCAAGATATCAAGCAGCGCTACCGCCGCTCTGTCCTTGGCCCGTTCTGGATCACCATCGCCACCGGTGTGATGGCGCTTGCCTTGGGCCTGCTGTATTCCATGCTTTTCCAGATTCCCGTCGCGGAATTCCTCCCCCACGTCACCGTGGGCCTTATTATGTGGACCTTTATCTCGGGCTGCATCAAGGAAGGCGCCACGGTCTTTATTGAAAATGAGGGACTGATTAAGCAGCTTCCCGCCCCGCTTTCGGTGCACGTGTACCGCTTGGTGTGGCGCCAAACGCTGTTTTTGGGCCATAACCTCATCATCTGGCTCTTGCTCATCATGATCTTCCCGCGCAACCTGGGCTGGGAATTCTTCCTCTTTATCCCCGGGCTGCTGCTCCTGCTCATTAACGGCGTGTGGGTGACCATGTTCTTTGGCATCATCGCCACGCGCTTCCGCGACGTTGCCCCGCTGCTAGAGGCCCTGACGCAACTATTGTTCTACGTCACCCCGATTGTCTGGATGACCAATACGCTCAAGGATCAAGGCGGTGCGGTAGCAGACCGCGCCCGCATCGCGGAAATCAACCCGCTGTATCACTACCTGGAAATCGTGCGCGCCCCAATGATTGGTGAGCCCGTTGCTGCCTACCACTGGTGGATCGTCATCGGCTGCACCGCAATCGGCTTGTTCATCGCCGGGCTAGTCATGCGCAAGTGGCGCTTCCGCGTGAGCTACTGGGTATAGCCTCCCTTCCTTTACTCCCACCCCACCATGAGGCTCGTTGAAAGGATAAAAACTAATGGTCTCAATTGATACGTATAACGCGTGCGTGGACTTTCCCATCTTTGATGCCAAATCCCGCTCCCTAAAAAAGGCCATGCTTTCTACCGCGGGCGGTGCCATTGGGAAAAATGACCACAACACCGTGGTGGTTGAGGCGCTGCGGGATATTAACCTGCACCTGCGCGAAGGCGATCGCGTCGGGCTCGTTGGCCACAATGGTGCCGGCAAGTCCACGCTGCTGCGCCTGCTCTCCGGCATCTACGAGCCCACGCGCGGTACTGCCGATGTCCGCGGGCGCGTCGCCCCCGTCTTTGACTTGGGGGTGGGCATGGACCCAGAGGTATCCGGCTACGACAACATCATCATCCGCGGGCTATTTTTGGGCCAATCCATCAAGCAAATGAAGAAAAAGATGGATGAGATCGCGGAGTTCTCCGAGCTGGGCGATTACTTATCGATGCCCCTGCGCACCTACTCCACCGGTATGCGCGTGCGCCTGGCACTCGGCGTAGTGACCTCCATCGAGCCGGAAATCCTGCTGCTGGATGAGGGCATCGGCGCCGTCGACGCCGCCTTCATGGCCAAGGCCCGCGTGCGCCTGCAAGAGCTGGTTAAGCGCTCCGGCATCTTGGTCTTTGCCTCCCACTCCAATGACTTTTTGGCACAGCTGTGCAATACCGCACTGTGGATCGATCATGGCGAAATCCGCTCCGTGGGCGAGGTATCCGAAGTCGTGGGTCAGTACGAGGGCCCAGAAGTAGGCGAATACGTCCGCGATCTGCGCCAGCGCTTTGAGGGCGAAGACGCCGCTGGGTAGAAGCTAACGCAGCATCCCCAGCAGCTGCTGGCTCAGCCCGGAGACCTCCACGTGCAGGTCATCCGGGCGCTTGTAATTGGGGGCCTCCACGCGCGCAGTCACGTGCCGCTGCGAACTATTCTCCGGCCCCGCCTTCTCTTCTCCTTCAGAAACCACCTGGTAGCCCAGCTTCTGGCTCACCCGCGCCGAAGCCTCATTGTGCGCCACCCAGCTCGTGCTCATCGCCTGCGCGCCTAGGTAATCGAGGCCAAAGGCCACAACCGCGTGCCGGATGAGCGTTCCCACCCCTTGGCCTTGGAAGCGGTGAAAGACCCAGGAACCGGTCGCAATTTCTCGCGTTCTAGCGAAGTCCTCCGCCCGCGCATCGATAGTGCCCAGGATTTCTCCCGAGTGCGCATCGCGCACGATGAAGTCCAAGGACCACTTCTCTGGGCGCAGCTGCGCCCGATTGGTCCACCGGAACTGGGCCGCCGCCGCAGGCGTATTCATCCTGGGATTGAATAACCACGGAAAGGCGTAATCCGGAATGTCTGCGCCGTAGATATCCTCTGGCGCCACACCGGCTATTGCCGCAATATCCTCATCGCGCATCACGCGCAGTTCCACGCCAGGGTGGGTTGTATCGCTCGCGCGAATCGTCAGCCCAAACGGTGGCCACATGCTGTCCATAGGCAGTCAGCTTAGCCCACGCGGAGTGTTTATCCGCGGCAGATCCATCCCCCAGTGGCAAGATGGAACGCATGACTGCCACCCTTGATTCCACCGGTACCACCGCTGCCGTCATTGTCACCCACCAGCGCGCGGAATTGCTGCGCGCCTCGCTCGAAAAGGTAGTCAACCAAACCCACCCCGTGCAGTGGGTCATCGTGGTGGATAATGGCGCCGAGGATGCGGTCCGTGACGCGGTGGAATCCCTGGCAGGAGCTCACGCGGTCTACGTGCCGTCCAAGACCAACCTGGGTGGTGCGGGCGGTTTCGCCCTCGGTTTCCTTACCGCGCTATCACTCGGCGCCGATGCCGTGTGGTGCGCCGATGATGATGGCCGCCCCGCCGATTACGGCGTACTAGAAGAGCTCTACCGCGTGGCAGGAAATAATAACCTGCACGAGGTCTCACCTGCCGTGTGCAATATCGACGATCCCGGCCGCTTGGCCTTTCCGCTGCGCCAAGGGCTGGTGTGGCGCCGCCGCATGGAGGAGCTGGAAGGAGACTTCTTGCCCGGGATCGCCTCCCTGTTTAATGGCGCCCTGATTTCCGCCGCGGCGATGCAGACCATCGGCGTGCCGGATTATCGCCTTTTCATCCGCGGCGATGAGGTGGAATACCACCGCCGCCTGGTCAACTCCGGGCTGTCCTTCGGCACCGCCTTGACCACCAGCTACCTGCACCCGGATGGCTCGGATGAATTCAAGCCCATCTTGGGCGGAAAGATGCATACCCAGTACCCGGAAGGCGAGTTCAAGCGCTATTTCACCTACCGCAATCGTGGCTACCTGCTGTGGCAGCGCGGCATGCGCAAGCTTTTGCCCCAGGAATTTGCCCGCTTTGGCTGGTTCTTCTTGGTCCAACGCCACGATCCGGCTGGATTCCTGGAGTGGCTCAAGCTGCACAACCGCGGGCGCCGCGAGGATTTCCGCCGCCCCCGGTAATCTCTCCTAAGGCGCGCCGCGGGCCTATTTCTCCTTAAAGATAAAGACCCGCTGGATGGCAAAGTTGGTCACCGTCGCCACGCCCTGGGCAATGACGAAGGCGATGGTGTCTTTCACCGCGCCCTCGAAGCCTAAAGAAATAAGGGGCTCATTGAGCACCCAGTACAGGAAATTCTGCACGGCAAAGGTGGATACGTATAACACGCCCACGGTTGCGGCCGTGCGGCCGGACACCTTCGTGCCAAAGGTCCAGCGCGCATTGGCCAGATAGGCAGCGATGGTGCCAAAGACCCAACCAATCGCCTTCGCCCCAGAGCGGTGCAGACCTAAATGGGTCAATAACAGCGTCAGCCCATAATCAATGACGGCGGCAAAGACGCCTACCGCAATAAATCGCACCAACTGCTGCTTCAAAGAGCTGGAGGGGCGCTTTACTTCTGCAGCATCTTCAAGTGGATTAGTCACAGGCAGTTAGCTTACCCGCGCAGCAGCGCGCGGTACATGTCTAGGCGGTACACCGGCGCGGCGGCGTCCTTACCGTAGGCACCAATCTGGGATAGCTGGTCCAAGGAGGCATCGCACAGCGCGCGAATCTCCGCGCCTTTCAAGGTATTGCCATCATCATTGACCCAGCCCAAGGCATCCATGGTGGTTTCCACCACGGAATCGGTCAGCTCCTCACCGCCCATGCAGGATAGAGCCAAGGCCATGGACCAAAAAGCATCTTTGCCCTCATTGGTGACCTCGCGCGGCAGGCTGGCCAGTGCCTCGGCGGTGGCCGCCGGTAGATCACTTCCGCGGTTTAAGTCCATGGCTTGTAAGAGGGGAACAAAGTCATAGAGCTTAGTGCGTTCGATGAGCGCCCTTACCTGTGGTTTAACCTTGGCCAGGACTTCATCGGTGATCTTTTCACCGGTCAATTCCCGGTTCACCGCAGTAAGTTCAAAGGGCGCAAAGAGATTACCCGAGCCACCCACGCACAGTGCGTTGGGGGTGCCATTATCGCGGGGATAGATTTCCGCGACCACCAGCTCAAAGTCCCAGAGGCCCCAGACAAAATCGATCTGGTCGCCCTCGCGCCAGAGGAATTCGGATGCCTGGCGCTCTGGGTCAAGGCGCGGGCCGCGGGCATCACTGTGCTCGTAAAAATGCCACGGGGAGTTTTCATCTGGCAGACCGAAACAGATGTGCAGTACTTTCTGCAGCTCATGCAAGGTAAGCGCATCGCTAAAACCGATTTGGCGGTGGACTTCCCCATCCGCACGGATATTGGAGGCTTGGCAGATGACGGTGAGCGGTTCCCGCTTTAATGACAGCAGCGGGTCGGCACGACGAGCCCGTGCCTGTGAAATATCGGTGACCCCTGCATTCATGGGCCCCACCATACGCAAATTTTAAGAAGCCAGTTTTTCTATATCTCGCGCTTCCATCTCACTGATGATAAATGTAGTTGCCGCTCCGATTGCTCCCAACAGCGTCCACGGGCGCTTGACACCGCGCTTCCGCAGGAAAGACACCACCTTGCGGGACACGGCTACATCGGCCCATAGAGCAAGGCCCACTAGGATAAGCACCGCTGCCAAAATGGCCCAGAGCTTAAGACCCTTATCCGCAAATTCCTGCGGGGAGCGTGGTTCATCGCCGTCCTCTTCGGCCTGGGCATTGGTATAGGCCACCAATGCGCCAAAACCAATCGTGGACAAAACGTAGGCGGTAATAAGTCCCTTTTTGGATTTAATCCAGTCCGGGTAAGAGGTGACGATACCTTGGGCGGCCGCTTGGGTGATGCGCCCAGCCAAGGTGTCATCGAGGGCGTAATTATCGCGGGATTCTTCTGCTGCTTCGCGGTTGTTTGTCATAGCGACCACTCTAAGCGGCGGTAAGCTATTGCGCATGTACTCGGAAAAGACAGAGCATATGACCCCCGCCCAGCAAGCCGCTCAGGATGAGCGGGCCGAGGACGATAAGCGCAACGGGCACTTTGAAGCAACAGAGCACACCAATCTGCCGCTCAGCCCCTTTATGACGCGCCTTTTAGCAGAGGAAATGCCGATTTTGGATTCCACTTCGCGGCGTCGGGTGTACGAGATTTTAGGAACCTACGAAGGGCCCACGATTGAGTCCCAAGCAGGGCTACCGGAAGAAATCCGCGAGATCATGGATCTCTAAAGCGCCGCATTCGGGGCAGTCTGTGTGCCCACGATGTTTTAAATATCACGAACGTCACTCCAGCCACCGCACTATGAGCTAGGTAGGCTGGTACATCGATACAATCCGTCGAGCAAAGAGTAAGAGATGGAACTACATACCACCGAAAAGTCCCTGCACGGCTGGGGCCGCACCGCCCCCACGACCGCCCATGTGCTGTCCACGGAAGACGTGGACGTCATCAAGAATGCAGTGGCACAGGTCGCGGACGATAACTCGGACAAGCCTGCCCACCTGCGCCGCGGCGTCATCGCGCGCGGCATGGGACGCTCCTATGGTGACCCCGCCCAAAATGGCGGCGGCCTGGTCATCGACATGCAAAAGCTGAACAAGATCCACTCCATTGACCCGGAGTCCGCGCTTGTTGATGTCGATGGTGGCGTCACCCTTGACCAACTCATGAAGGCCGCGCTGCCCTATGGCCTGTGGGTTCCGGTCCTGCCGGGCACCCGCCAGGTCACCATCGGCGGCGCCATCGGCCCCGATATCCACGGCAAGAACCACCACTCCGCCGGTTCCTTTGGCAACCATGTGGTCTCCATCGAGCTGCTGGTTGCTGATGGCCGCGTTCTCCACCTCACCCCAGAAGGCAGCGAGGATGACCCGAGCGGTGACCTCTTCTGGGCCACCATCGGCGGCATGGGCCTTACCGGCATCATCTTGCGCGCTACCATCCGCATGACCAAGACGGAAACCGCCTACTTCATCGCGGATACGGATCGCACCGATAACCTGGAAGAAACCATTGCCTTCCACTCGGATGGTTCGGAGCACAATTACACCTACTCCTCTGCATGGTTCGATGTCATCTCCCCAGAGCCGAAGCTGGGCCGCTCCACCATTTCCCGCGGCTCCCTGGCCACCTTGGCGCAGCTCGAGGAATTGGCCCCCAAGCTGGCGAAGGATCCGCTGAAGTTCAACGCGCCGCAGCTGATGACCGTGCCGGATATCTTCCCGTCCTGGACGCTGAATAAGCTCAGCCTGTCTGCTGTGGGCTTGGCTTACTACACCATGGGCGCGCCGGCGAAGAACCAGGTAAAGAACTTGACGCAGTTCTACCAGCCGCTTGATCTCATTGGTGAGTGGAACCGCGGCTATGGTTCCAAGGGCTTCCTGCAGTACCAGTTCGTCGTTCCCACGGAGGCCGTGGAGCCGTTCAAGGAGATCATTCGCGATATCCAGCGCTCCGGCCACTACTCCGCGCTGAACGTATTCAAGCTCTTCGGCGAAGGCAACCGCGCGCCACTGTCGTACCCGATGCCGGGCTGGAACGTCTGCGTTGACTTCCCCATCCGCCCGGGCTTGGGCGAGCTTCTCGATGACCTGGATCGCCGCGTCATGGAATTTGGCGGCCGCCTGTACTTGGCAAAGGAATCGCGCACCTCTGCCGAGAACTTCCACCAGATGTACCCGGGCCTAGAAGGCTGGCTCAAGACCCGCAGTGACATCGACCCCACCGGGGTCTTTGCCTCCGATATGTCCCGCCGCCTCGAGCTGCACTAATCACTGGACTCATCACCACCCTCATGAAGGAGACTTTTTAAACCATGCTTAATGCAGTAGGCCAAGCCCAACACATCCTGCTTTTGGGCGGTACCTCTGAAATCGGCCTCGGCGTCGTCGCTGAGTTCCTTGAGCGCGGCCCTGCCAAGGTCACCCTGGCTGCCCGCGCCCAGTCCCCGCGCATCGAAAAGGCGCAGGCTGACCTAGCGGCCCACGGCGCGGATGTCGAGGTCGTGGACTTTGATGCCACTGACTTTGACTCGCACCCGGCGGTCATCGAGAAGGCCTGGGAGCGCGGCGATGTCGATATCGCCATCGTGGCCTTTGGCACCCTGGGGGATCAAGAAGAGCTATGGCAAAACCACGGCAAGGCCGTGGCTTCCGCCCAGACCAACTACACCGCGCCCGTATCCTTCGGCGTGCTGTTGGCCGAAAAGTTCAAGCACCAGGGCCACGGCACCATCGTGGCTATGTCCTCTGTAGCGGGCATGCGCGTGCGCCGCTCCAACTTTGTCTACGGGGCCTCCAAGGCCGGCGTGGATGGTTTCTACATCAACTTGGATGAAGCGCTACGCGGCTCCGGCGCCAACGTGCTTGTCGTCCGCCCGGGCCAGGTTCGCACCAAGATGTCGGCCGAAGCCGGCGATGCTCCGCTGACCGTCAACGTCTCTGACGTGGCCAAGGCCACCGTGCAGGCGGTGCTGGATGGCAAGCAGTCCATCTACGTCCACCCGCTGTTCAAGTACGTCTCGCTGGCATTCAAGTTCATTCCGCAGCCCATCTTCCGCAAGCTGCCGTTCTAACCGTTTCCACTGTGCCCTGCGAACTGCAGGGCACAGTGAGTAGCGCACAGTGAGTAGCACACAGGGTGTAGCACACAGGGTGTAGCACACAGGGTACGCAGGGCTCTTAAAAGGCCCTCCGCCCTGCGCGCTTTGTTAGTTAATAAGCCACAGCTCACACCGCGCCTAATCCCAGAAGAGTGATTAAGGTATGCGAAACTAAAGGGCATGACAAGCCCAGCTACGCCTTCCCAACCAGCTCCAGTGAGCGAGAAGAAACACACCACCGCGTATCACGCAGATGCGCTACCCCACCGCTCTACCCTGCTGGGTATCTTCTTTTCCGCCCTCGGCGGCGGCATCGTCACCCTCCTTGGTTGGTATGCCTTCAAGGCGGTATCCCTGCCGTCCTTTAATACCTCCATGGTCACCCGCGCGCTATCTACCGTCGGCGTTGTCATCACCTTGGCGCTAGCGGGTGGGTTTAGCGCGTGGTGGATTTATGACCATTACAAGGAGACTTTCTCCAGGCCGCGGTGGCGCACGTGGGTAACGTATGCGGTGACCTACCTATCACCGGCTCTTTTAACCCTCGCATCCATCGGCCTGCCGCTTTCTGCCTCCCGCCTCTGGCTCGATGGCGTGCAGGTGGACCAGGCATTCCGCACCCAGTTCCTTACCCGCTCGGTGGATCAAATGGGCTATGCGGATATGAACTACCTGGACATGCCCACCTTCTACCCCGTGGGCTGGTTCTGGTTAGGCGGGCGCCTCGGCTCGTTGCTCGGCGTCCCGGGCTGGGAGGTCTACCAGCCCTGGTCGCTGATTTCCATTGCGGTAGCAGGCTGCATCCTCGTTCCCATCTGGCAGCACCTCACAAAATCCCTGCCGGTGGGAACCGCCATTGCGCTTACCACCACCGCCATCACGCTGACCATTGCGGCGGAAGAGCCGTACTCTGCCGTCATCGCCATGGGTATCCCAGCCATTGCGGTCTTGAGCGCTAGGGCTTTCCAGGGATCGCGCTTGTCCACCCTGGCGGTGGCCCTATACCTGGGCATTTCTGCCACTTTCTACACGCTATTTACTGGTGCGGCAGCGCTTACCGTCGTGAGCCTCATTGCAGTATTTACCGCATTCTATGAGCGCACGTGGCGCCCCATCGTCCGCCTTATCATCATCGCGGTTATCTCTATAGCCATCGCGCTGATCGCATGGGCCCCCTATCTCTGGAGCGTGCTGCACTCGACCGCACCGTTGCAAACCACCGCGCAGCACTACCTGCCGGAAGAAGGCACGCAGATTCCGGTACCCTTCTTGTCTTTGAGCATCATCGGATTCCTTTGCCTAGTCGGCTTGGTTTATATCGTCATGCGCCTGAAGAACGCGGAGATGCGCGCGCTCGGCCTTGCCCTCATCGGCATCTATGGGTGGATCGTCCTATCCATGGTGGTGACGCTAGCCGGCACCACGCTGCTGAGCTTCCGCCTCGAGGTCATCGTGGTGCTGCTATTTGCCACCGCTGGCATTCTCGCCCTAGGGGAAGTGCGCACCGTCGGCATCCACCGGCTATACCCCGCCAGCTTTTCCAGCGCGGGCAATAAGCGCCTGACCGCCGTCTTTGGTCTCATTTTGACGCTGGCGGGTGTTTTTTATGCCCAGCAGATCCCAGAGGAAAATGAGGATGCAATCGACTACGCCTACAGCGATACCGATGGTTACGGCGAGCGCGCGGATCGCTTTACCAGCGATTCCGCTCATTATTATCTGGATATCCACAACTTCATCCAGGATAAGGGCAATACGGCCAACGAAACGGTAGTCCTCACGGATGAAAAAACCTTCATGGCCTACTACCCGTACTGGGGCTTTAATGCCTTTACCAGCCACTATGCTAATCCCCTCGGGGAATTCAAGCACCGCAATGACCAGATTGAAGCATGGGCGGATGAATCGTGGGACTCTACTCCTGCAGAGTTCCAAAAATCCCTCGATTCCGCACCGTGGCGCGGGCCGGATGCCATCATCTTCCGCGGTGACCTCGACAACAAAGATGATGGATTCAAGGTGCACTTGGCTGAAGATATCTATCCTAATCAGCCAAATATTCGCTACCGCGCAGTCTTCTTCAACCCCGAGGTCTTTGCGGAAGGCTGGGAGCTGGAGCAAACGGGTCCATTCGTAACGGCGGTGCGAACCCAGTAAGTTTACCCACACTTCCCCAGGGTTATCGGGGCGTGCACACTGGAACTTGGGCCAGACTGACGTACACTAATCGCCGTGTCAGATAGCCTTAAAACGAAATCAAAAGAAGCACGCCCCTCTGGGCTAAGTATCGCCACAGCCCCTGCCGGGCTGCGCTGGACCGCGATCATCGCCGGGTTAATTGGTTTCCTGTGTTTTATAGCCACCCCGCTATTGCCAGTGAACCAAACCCAGTCTTCCTTTGATTGGCCGCAGAATGATTCGCTGCAATCTATCAATGCACCGCTTATCTCCGTGGCGCCAGAAAACCTGGAGGCCACCATCCCCATGTCCGCGGTGGATGAGCTCCGCGATGGCCAAAACATGGTCTACAGCACCGTCCCACCCGAGTCTAAGAAGGCCTCAAACCGCGGCCTATTTGTCCGCTCCGGCGATGACGGCCTGTCTGTGGTCTCGCTCGATGAGGTCCTGCTGACCTTAAGCGCTAAAGAAGTAGCGCAGCTTTCCGATGACGCCCAGCTGCACATCTCTGCCACCGGTGACGGCACCACCGTCAGCGTCGGCAAGCACAAAAAGACCACCGAGGATGACCTACGCCCACAGGTCACCGGTGTGTATACCGAGCTCAAAGATGATGCCAATGTGCAAAGCTTGGTCGATGACGGGTTGAATATCCACGTCGATATCAACTCGCGGTTTACTTCTTCTCCCTCTCTGATTAAGTCCATCGCGATGTGGCTCGGCGTCGCCATGGTGATTATCTCGCTATTCTGCCTGTGGCGCATTGACCGCCTTGATGGGCAAAAGCTGCGCTTCATGCCAGAGACGTGGAAGAAGATTCGCCCCCTTGATGGCGTCGTCGCCGCAGTCTTGGGCTTCTGGTATATCTTCGGCGCCAATACCTCTGACGATGGCTTCATCTTCTCCATGAGCCGCGTCTTCGATAACGCCACCTACATGGCCAACTACTACCGGTGGTACGGCGTGCCGGAGGCGCCATTTGGCTCACCGTACTATGACCTCGTCGCACTACTTTCGCAGATTTCCGCCGCGTCAGTCTTCGTCCGCCTGCCCGGACTGATTTCGGGCCTGATTATCTGGTTCATTCTCTCGCGGGAAATGCTGCCGCGCTTTGGGGACATCGTCGATGCCCGCCGCGTCAGCCACTGGACCGCCGCACTGATGTTCCTGGCCTTCTGGCTGCCGTATAACAACGGCACCCGCCCAGAGCCAATCGTGGCTTTAGGCGTGATGGTGACGTGGGCATCCTTTGAGCGCGCCATTGCCACCCACCGGTTGCTGCCGGCCGCCGTGGGCACCATCGCTGCCACGATTACGCTCGCCGCTGGCCCCACTGGCCTTTTTGCGGTCGGTGTATTCCTCGTGAGCCTGCCACACCTATTCCGTGCCATGGCCGCGCGCGTGCCCGCCATGGGCGGCGGCGCTACCGGTTGGCTTAGCCTGGTTGCCCCATTTTTGGCCTCCGGCACTGCCATCATCGTCGCCGCCTTTGGGGATCAAACCTTGGCCAGCGTTGCCGAATCCACCCGGGTGCGCTCGGAGGTCGGCCCGTCGCTGCCGTGGTATTCCGAATACGCCCGTTATTCCACGCTCTTCCAAGAATCCGTGGATGGCTCGCTGACCCGCCGCTTCGCCGTACTCACCATGCTGTTTTGCTTGGCGCTCATCCTGGCTGCGTTTATCAAGGATCGCCGCGTTATTGGTGCCGCAGTCGGCCCCACCCAGCGCCTGCTCATCATCGTGGCGCTGTCGATGTTCTTCCTCATGTTCACCCCGACCAAGTGGACGCACCACTTTGGTATCTATGCCGGTGTTGCTGGGGTGATCGCTGCGCTGGCTGCCGTAGTGCTATCCCGGTTTGCGTTGCGCTCCCCGCGCGCCCGCACCTTTAGCATCGCCGCGGTGCTCTTTTTGCTCGCCATCTCCTTCGCGGGTTGGAATGCATGGTGGTATGTATCCTCCTTCGGCATCCCGTGGTGGGATCGCACGGTGCAGTTGAAGGGCGTTGAGGCCAACTCGATCCTGCTCGCCATCTCCTTGGTCGTTCTCGCGGTCGGCGTGGTGCAATCCTTGCGCCACAGCCATCGCAAATTGCAGGCCCAAGAGGAAGGCACGGAAAAAGAATTCAAGCAAGAAGCCGCCGCGAAGGTATCGCGCTCGGCCGGCATCATGTCCGCGCCCATCGCTGTAGCCTGCGCCATTGTGGTGGCTTTTTCGATGGCTTCTTTTGCCAAGTCCACCGTCGCCCAGGCGGATTCCTACTCAGTGGGCAAGGGCAACCTTGCATCCTTGCGCGGTGATACCTGCTCGCTGGCAAATGAAACCTTGGTAGAAACCAATACCAATGACTCCTTCCTCACCCCAGTAGATGGTGACTTGGGCGATTCCTTGGTAGATAAGGATGAAACCAGCAATGGATTCGGGCCAAATAATATCCCCGAATCCATCGAGCCTGAGGATCAAGATTCTGCTTCTGTGGGTGCTATTGGAGATAGCTCCCAAGATTCCGACTCCACCAGCCAAGACGATGCCACCGCTGGTACGGATAAGGAATCCGGCGGGGATTCTTCTGATTCGCAGGAGACCCGCCGCGCTGGGAAGAAGGCTTCAGAAACCACCGATACTTCTGAAGGCGGTGTCCGCGGCACGCAGGGCGTCAATGGATCGACCATGCACCTGCCCTTCAACTTGGACTACACCACTGTGCCAGTCTTGGGCTCCTACACTGAAAGCCAAGAGTCGCTGTCCCAGGTAACCACGAAGTGGTATCACCTTCCGGAGACCACGGAAAATACCCCGGTTCTGGCTGTCAGTGCCGCAGGCAAGATTTATCACCACGATGTCAATGATGTGGAACAAGAGGGCATGGAGCTCACCTTGGAATACGGCACCATTGATGAGAATGGCAAGGTCACCGATAAGGGAGAAGAAGAGCTTTCCGATGTCGGCGCCACCCCCAAGTGGCGCAACCTGCGCCTGCCCATGGATAAATTGCCGGAAGAAGCCAATGTCGTGCGCCTAGTGGCCGAGGATGATTCCACCGATGAAGACGACTGGCTAGCCTTCACCCCGCCGCGCGTGCCGGAACTAGACACCATCAATAACCAGTTCCCTGCGGAAAAACCCGCACTCTTGGACTGGTCAGTGGCTCTGCAGTTCCCTTGCCAGCGCACCTTTGACCACTACGCCGGCGTAACCGAGATTCCGGAGTATCGCATCCTCCCAGATGCGGCGGCGCAGACCTCCCTGACGGATTTCCAATCCTTCTCTGGCGGCGGTGCTATGTCCACTGCGGAAGCGGTGAACTACTCCTACGAAATCCCGAGCTACCTCAATAACGATTGGGCCCGCGACTGGGGTGCCATTGAAAAGTACGAATTGCGTACCGATTCACAGGGCAATACCCCGGCCAAGGCAGAGATCGATTATGAGGACGTTACTCGTTCTGGACTGTGGAAAGAATCCGAGATGAAGATCCGGCCAGAGGGCGAGCAATAACGACCACCCCCTAGCTGTGCAGCCAGCCGCAGCCGGTTTTATTGCGCCAGCTCACCGCGCAAAAAATCGGCGGCGTCCTGCACGCGCTGGCGCGCCACGGCCGGGGTGGACACGCGGTGGGTGGAGACGTAATCGCGCTCTTTAGCCTGGGGGATGTGGACGCGATCGGCTATCTCGTCCTCGGTCGCGGTCTGCACGAAGGTCTCGGGGAATTGCGTGGGCAGTTCATAGCCCACGCGGTAATCCTCCGGCAGGTTGGCCAGGGCGCCGAAGTCGGGGAAGGTGAGCAAGAGGGCATCGGCAGGCGCGAGTGCTGCTAACGCGCCGCCGGAAGAATATCCCCATGTGGTGACGTGGGAGGCGCCCTGCTCGCGGGCGTAATCAATGGCGCGGTCGACCGCCGTAACCATGTCTTTAACCGTATGTTTCGGCGCGAGCGGATAATCCACGTCAATGATCGTGGTGCCGGAAAGCTGCGCGGCGGCGGCGACCTCGGGGCGCCACTGCATTTCCAGTGCCTTGCCATCGCCGCGCCACCAGCCACCGGAATGCAGTGATACCGCCCACCGGCCGGTGGGCTCGGACGGGCGGAAAATGGTGCCGACCTCGGCGGATTCTACGGTAATGCCGTCTGTAAACGCCGTGCCGGGCAGCGCGTGATTAACCCCGGTGCCCAAAACCATCATGGCGGCGTGGGTGATGCGGTCTGGCAGCAGTGCGCAATACTGGTCTGCCTCCGGCGAACCACCGCCGGCCCAGGGCGGGCGGAAATCCGGCGTCTCATAATGGGCGTCGATATAAGAAACTAGCTGCTCTAGCTGCTCTTCTTCGCTCATCTGGCGGTCTTGCCCGCCGATGCGCCATTCTTGGCCAGGCTCTAGCGGCCGGTGGGGATCTTTATCGTGTGCATCAGTCATATCCCCGAGCCTACGCGTGTACATAACGCGCACAAGGCCGGCTCGGGGAAGAACTGATTTACCAGATGGTCACCCGATCCTCTGGGGCCAGGTACATTGCGGAGTCTTTGTCTACGTCGAAGGCCTCGTAGAACTCAGCGATATTCGCGGCGATGAGGTTGCAGCGGAACTCCGCGGGCGAGTGCGGGTCAATGGCCAGGTACTGGGTCGCCATCTCCGGGCGGATGGCCGTGCGCCAGACGCGGGCCCAGGACAAGAAGAAGCGCTGCAGGCCATTGTAGGTGTGCTCGGCCAATTCCGGCTCGGCGCCATCAACCACAAATTCTTCTTCTTGGCCAAGCAGGTCAATGCCCTTATCAGCGCAGTAGTTCTTGTAAGCCACCACGGAAATGCCCAGTCCGCCCAGGTCACCGATGTTTTCGCCCAAGGTGAATTTGCCGTTGACGCCGGCGGATTCGGTGCCAGCCTCCTTCAGCACCGTGGGGACCTGGCCATCGAATTGCTCCACCAGCTTTGCCGTAAGCGCCTCAAAGTCCGCGCGGTCTTCATCGGACCACCAGGAGTTCAGGTTGCCCTGGCCATCGAATTGCGAGCCCTGGTCATCAAAGCCATGCCCGATTTCGTGCCCGATGACAGAACCAATGGCGCCGAAGTTCTCTGCGGCATCCGCATCAGGGTTATAAAACGGCGGGCGCAGGATGGCGGCCGGGAAGGTGATGTCATTGACCACCGGGTTATAGAAAGCATTCACGGTCTGCGGAGTGGTGACCCACTCATCGCGGTTGGCGGGTTTGCCAATCTTTGCCAGCTCATAGTCGTGGGAAAAGGCGGACCCGGCGCGGGCATTGGCAATCAGATCCGCTCCCTGGTCAGAAATCTCCAGCCCGGAGTAATCACGCCAGGTATCGGGGAAACCAATCTTGGCCTTGAACTGGGAAAGCTTTTCTAGGGCGCGCTCGCGGGTCTGCGGGGTCATCCACTCCAACTGGGAAATGCGCTCGCGGTAGGCGGCGATGAGGTAGTCCACCAGCTCATCCATCTCGCGCTTGGAGGATTCTGGGAAGTGCGCGTCTACGAACTCTTTGCCAATTTCCTCTCCTACCAGGCTTTCTGCCAGGCCCACCGCGCGCTTCCAGCGGTCGCGCTGCTGGGTGGCACCAGAAAGGCGGGTGCCATAGAACTCGAAGTTCTTGGCGCCTACTTCTTCCGGCAAGAGGGCCGCGCGGGAGCGCAGAATGTGCCAGGTAGCCCACAGCTGCCAATCGGCCATGCGGTCAGCGGTAAAGAGCTTTTCCAGGTGCTCCAGGTAGGACGGCATCATATTGACCACGCGGTGCTCCGGCAGCTTTCCACCAGCGAGCAAGGCTTGGGTGATGGAAGGCAGCTCAGAAAATTCGCACGGGTTATTGGTCTTTACCGCATCGCGGGTAGAAACCACATCCCAGTGACCCGCCGCCAGTTCCTTTTCCAGGCCCACGATGCGCTCGGCGGCTACCTCGGTGCCGAGGCCAAATAGGCGGGTGGGCTCGATAAAGCCCAGCATCTCCGCCACGTGCTTTTCGTAGGCGGCCAGCGTTTCTGCGTGCGCTTCTTCGCGGTAGTAGGCCTCATCCGGCAGGCCTAGCCCGGATTGCACGATATAGGCAACGGCCTCTTCCGAGCCCGAGTCTTTTTCCACCCAGAACGTCGCCGGCGCCCCCACGCCCTCGCGCTCGAGCTCGCCCAAGCGGTGCGCCAATTCCGTGGGATCGGCCGCACTCAGGCGGTCAAGGTCCGCATCCAGCGGGGCCATGCCGGCATTGTTGACGCCCGCGGTATCCATGAAGGATGCATACAGCTTGCCGGGGCGACCATCGTTGTCTTTAACGATGTCATGAACTAGTTCTTCTGCTTCATCGCGCAGGGCGTGGAAAGTGCCATCCACACCGCGGTCATCTGGGACAACGTGATTTTCTACCCAAGGTCCGTTGACTAATTGATAAAGATCTTTCATGGTTGCCACTGTAGGCCAAACCTTCCAGTTAAGGTATGGACTATGGAAAAATTCCGCTTTCCACCAGCCCGGCCGCGCGTCCTATTTATCGCTGTCCTTGCCTTTGTGACGTTGGTCCTCGCCTTGCCCGCCATCGTCCACGCGGTGCTACCGCCACACCACGCCGATGTGGAGCAGGTAACCCTGTCTGATCCCAGCCAGGACTGGGATATTACCGTGTCCGATCTGTACTGCGAGCGCGACTATACTTCGCTGGCTAGCGTTGGCTGGACCTGCGGTGACGCCTCCGTGCAGGCGGTCATCGTGGAAGATACTGACGACGACGAGCACACCCTGCGCCGCATGGTCCGAGCCTATGGCATGGCTCCAGGCCTTCCCGAGGGCGAGGTCTATGAAGGAAAAGATGGTGCCCTCGCGCTTGCCGATGCCCCCTCCTCCACCGCCGCCATCTCCATCAACGGCACCGGTGCGGACGAGAATAAGGACTGGGTGGTCACCGTCACCGGAGATTCCGCGGCAACGCGCACGACCACTGAACGCATCTGGAAAGCCTTTGGGCAAGAGGAACTACCAGAAGAATTCACTGCTGATATCGCGGAGTTTTCTGGAAAGGCCTTGGTATAAATGTCTAAACTTTTTCGCACCGCGCTGTGGATTTTCTCCGGCCTGGGACTTATCGGTTTTATCTCCCAGACGGTCATCACCCTATTGATCTCACCGCTGATGGGCATTATCAGCATCCTCATCGCAGCGGTTCTTGTGGCAATTGTCATCGCGGTATTGCAGCTGAGCCCCATGTGGGCGCGCCCGGCGCGCGTATGGGCACCACTTGCCTTTTTATGGGGTTCTGGCATGGCCATTAGCTTGGCGGCTATAAGCTCCACACCGGTCATGCAGCTCGCCATCAATTCCGGGTGGGTCGATTCCTTCATGTCATGGAGCGGCGCCTATCCCGAAGAGATTTCCAAGGCCGCCGGCGTTTTATTCGTCCTGATGTCCTTCCGCCAGCTCAACCGCCCCTGGCACGGGTGGATGGTCGGCGCCGTCGTTGGCCTAGGCTTTGAAGCCAATGAAAACATCCTCTACGGCTCCATGGGCGCTACCACTCACCCGGATAGCGATTTCGTTGGGCTCGTACAGATGTGGGGCCTGCGCCTTATCGCTGGCCCTGGCCTGCACGTCTTGCTCACGGCCCTAGCCGGTTGGGGCATCGGCTGGGCTCTCTACGCTGCGGCCAAGCCGCTCTGGTGGCGCATCGGCGTGGCTCTCGGCTGCCTCGCGGTATCCTTTCTCCTGCACTTTGGCTGGAATTACCTGCACGATTCCGATACCGCGGCCGTCATCCAAGCCCTTTCCGTGGCAATCATCTTGTACCCGCTGAGCATCTGGCTCATACTGCGCGGCAATAAATACGCCAACAACGATGACAGCTATAGCCATAGCACTGCGGAGGACGCGCTAGTCTTCACGCGCTAATGCCCAGCGTGCTTGTTCTCCCAAAATTGTCCAAAACAACCGCATTCCGCAAAAATTTCTCCCGATTTTCGGTGAAACGCGGTTGCTTTGGACGCCTAAGCCTTCTGGAACCCACCCCAGTCGCATAAATATGTGGTTTAAAGCACATGTTGGTAGTGGGCTTCGCTACACTTTCTACAAGGCGCTTTTGCCACTAATCCTCCATTTTAAGGACTGAGGACCTTCATGAATGCCCCAACCCACGAGTCCCGCACGGATGACAGCACGGAAAGTACCAAGGGGGCAGCTCCAACAAATTCCGCAGAGGAAGTCAACCGGCAAAAGGCGGTGGGCTCCACCCTTTCTTGGGTCATCGCGCTTTTTGGCACCGGTGTTGGTGCCGGCATCCTCTTCTTGCCGCTCAACGCAGGCGCCTTCGGATTTTGGCCGCTCATCTTTGCCACCGTATTCATCTTCCCGTTGGTGTATTTTTCCCACCGGACCTACGCCCGCATAGTCAGCGGCGCGCCACAAGAACAACACGGTAAAGATGTCCTGGAGCTGGTGCGCTACTACCTTGGCCGCAATAGTGGCCTTTTCATCGCCGTCTTGTATTGGCTAGCCATCGTGCCGACGGTGCTCATTTACGGCATCAGCATTACCAATGTGGTCGATAGCTTCATCGTCAACCAGCTCGGCGGGCCGAGCATCAATCGGTGGATATTGTCCATTGCCTGCGTGGGCGTTATGACAGGCCTTTTTGCCATCGGCCGCCGCCCCATGCTGTGGCTGGCCCAGATGCTGGTCTACCCGCTCATCGTCGCCCTGGCGGCAACCTCCATTTATTTGATCCCCAAGTGGGATTTCGAAAGCTTCCTCAACGTTGAATACGAAGGCGGCCTCTGGGGAATCCTTAAGGGCATCCTGCTTATCCTGCCGGTGCTGGTCTTTTCCTTTTCCCACATGGCCGCGCTATCGCAGTTCTCCGTCGACGTGCAGCCGGCCTACGGCAAGAAGACGGAGAAGTTCGTCTCCCGCGTAGAGCTCTATACCGCTGCAATGCTCGTGGTATTTACCATGTTCTTCGTCTGGTCCTGCGTTCTCGCACTTGGCGCGGACGGGATGAAGGAGGCGGTCGATCAAAACATCCCGGTGCTGTCTTATTTCGCCAACGTCACAGGCACGCCATTCATTGGTTATATGGCACCGCTTATTACCATGTGTGCAATCATTTCTTCCTACTTTGGACACATGCTTGGTTCCGAGGAAGGCACGGAATACCTACTGCGCATTGCCGTTCCTCGCATGGCCAATAAGCTCTCGCGCCGCGCGCTGCTCAACACCATCTATGTCATCGTATTCGTGGCAACGACCCTCGTCGCCGTCTTCAACCCCTCCATCATGGACATGATTTCGGTGGTTGGCGGCATCTTTGTGGCATTCTTGGTCTATCTGGTGCCGGTCTACATGTTTAAAAAGGTCGATGACTATTCCCAGTTCAAAAACGACATCTGGAATAACTTCGTGTTCGGCATGGGACTTGTCATCATGGCCGTGACCGTCTGGAACCTGATCTAAAACCAGTCCCTCGGCGCTTATTGGCACACCCGAACTTGGCTTACCTGTGCTAGGGCTTGATTAACGTTTGCGCACGCTTGGCGCTCAAGGTCGGCCGCGGTGCGGGTGGCATCGCGAAGCGCCTGCTGCGCAGGTCCTTGCAGGTTGAGGTCGTTTTCAATGCGCGCGCCGATGGCCTCACTGGATCCGCCAACTGGGGCATTGTTGACACCGCGCGTGACATCCGCGGTATGGGTCTGCGCATCGCCGTACGTGTTGGCGGCTACGGTAAACCCATGCCCAGTAGATACGGAGGCGTGGATGGTGCGATCATCAGACCAGCCGAATTTGGTGCCCCATACTCCGGGAATGTGATCGGTGCCGAAATCCTGTCGGTACCCATCCGCAGCAACGGGAGCTGCGGTAGCCATTCCCGCGAAAATGGGCGCCGCGATGGGATCGTGCTGGATCTCAGCAGTAAACCGCGCGACATCTTCGGTTGAGGTCTGCATGGTTCCCCAGTAGCCGGTGTAGTGAGTCTCACTCAGCCCAAATTCCTGGATGATGCTGGGAATGGCCTGCGGGTAACGTCGATCCAAGTCGCTGGCCACGCTATCGTCGCTGTAGCGAATCATATGCTCCACTTTGGCCTTATCGGCGGCAGAACCATACTTGAGCACCCAATATCCCAGGTAGAGCTTGCTCAAGGACAGCGCCGGGCGGGACTCGTGGCTATTGGCGGTAGAGACGGTAGCGCCAGAATCGTGCCTAACGGTGATTTGCGTACGATCAGGCACGGAATGGGGATCAAGGCTGACCGCTTGGGCAGCAGGAATGGTCACGAAGGAAAGTGCGGTAACGAGAGAACTTATTGCCAGCTTTTTCATAACGCATATAGCGTAGCCGGGGTTCTACATCGTCGCAGGCTATAAGTGCAAAAAGTTCCCTTATTGTACTATCTATTGCAGCAATACTTCTAGGTCCCGCGCGTCCATGCCGTGCTTATGCATGGCGACGCGCCCGTGGGAATGCTCGATGCCCTCGCGGTCCCAGTATTCTCCCGCGCGAACAGGATCGTGGGAGGCGCCATTGGCGCGGACCACGCGCCACCAAGCGGCATTACCACCGTGCCTATTCATGACGGTGCCGACGTTGCGGGCCCCGCACCCGGCGAGTTTTGCCACCTCCCCGTAGGAGGACACATTGCCGGGCGGGATGACGGCCACGATGGCTAGCACGCGCTGTGCCAAATCAGAGGAGTCTGACATAAACGCCTCTCTCCCCGCGCTTAGTCCCTGGTGGGGTTGAGCACGTCATCGGATTCGGTGGGTTCATCCTCGGGCGCATCTTCTACCTCAGTCAGGGTGATGGTGGCCCCGGTGGAATCCGCGAGCAAGCACATGCGGCCAAAGGGGGAATCCCACGGTTCACGGATGATTTCACCGCCGAGCTCTACCGCTTTCTTGGCGGCGGCATCGATATTGCGCACCCCTAGGTAGGTCTGCCAGAAGCTTGGCACCTGGGGTGGGAACTGGCCTTCGGCATTCCACAAGCCCGCGAACGGGGCGCCGTCCTCTTCCGCGGTGGCGTAAATGAAATTCTCGTCCTCGGACTCCATAGCGCGAATTTCCCAGTTGAATAGCTCGCCATAAAAGTCCATGGCCTGCTGGAATCGCGTTGTGGCGGTCAGCTCGTGCCATACCGGGGTGCCGGGTTCGCCACCGGCAACGAAGTGCTCCGGGCCGGAAGGCTGGATGAGGCCGAACATGCCACCGGCGGCATCGGCAAGCAGGGCCATGTGGCCCAGCTGCACGGGCTGGGGCGAGGCCAAGATGCGCCCGCCGAGGTTCTCCGTGCGCTGGCAATCGCCGTCGATGTCCTTGGAGAGGAAATAGGTCACCCAGGTATCCGGCATGGGGGCTTCCTCCGGCTGCGGGATGAGGCCGGCGATGGGAAGGCCTTGCAGGCGCGCCATCTGATAGGGGTTGTCCTCCTGGGTCTCGGCCGAGATTTCCCAGCCCAAGACCTGCTCATAAAAGTGGGCGGACTTGCGCGGATCCGAGGTGGTCAGATCGATCCAGTAGGGCATGCCTACTTCGGCTTCAAATGCGGGCATTTATAGATTCCTCCACTTTTCCGGATCAAAGTCATCATCTGCGGTGGCTTCATCAAAATAGTCATCGTCATCGTCAGGCTCGCCTACGCGCGCGCAGGTGCCTTCGATGCACACCTCATCGCCAATCTGCAGCGTGGCGCCGCGGCGGGTCTCGGTGTCACCGTTGACCGTGACCGCGCCTTCTGCGATAAGTTCCTTGGCTTCACCACCGGTGCCGACCAAGCTGGCCAGTTTAATAAACTGGCCCAATTTGATGGACTCGCCAGAAATTGCAACCTCAAGCATGCCGCCCAGCTTACCCAGAGCCCGTTGCCGCGCGGCTATGGGTGGGGGTGGACAGGCTTAGTCACGCGCGCGCAGGGAGACCGCCGTGCCCGTGGCGGTGACCAACAGCATGTCATTATTGGTGCCCATTGGGGAATAGTCGAAGGCGATGCCCACCACGCCATCAGCGCCCAATTCCTGGCCGCGGCGCCACAATTCATCCAGCGCCGCCTCGCGGGCCTTGATGGCTTCGCTTTCATAGCCAGAGGCGCGACCACCGGTGATATTGCGTATCGATGCCCCAAAGTCTTTGAGCATATTGATGCCGGTAACAGTCTCACCAGCGATGATGCGCAGGTATTTGGTGATTTCATAACCGTCGACGGTATTTGTGGTAGTAAAAATCATAACTTCAGGCTACATCGCAATAAGCCCGCGGATGCCTTCAAAGAGGATAACCACGCCGAGGAGCAGGAAGACGATGCCACTGACGATGTCCACCCACGCCGAGTTCTTGGCCATCCACTTCGATACCGCGCGCGTGCTCAAGCCGACGCCGACGAAGAGCACCAAGCTTTCCAGTACCAGTACCGCGGCGACGACGACGTTTCCGCCCACGCCCATTCCTGGGTCGATGAAATTGGCAAAGATGGCGCCGAAGAAGATGACCACCTTGGGGTTGGAAAGATCGCAGACCAACCCCATGCGGTAGGCCGTCTTTGCCTTGATGATGCCGTCCGGGGTGAATCCGCGCGGTTGGGGTGCCTGCTTTTCCGTGCCCACGACGGTGGCGGGTGCGCGCCGTTCCCGCAGGCCGGAGGAAATCGCGCTATAGGCCATCCACAGCAGATAGCTGCCGCCTAGGACCTGCAGGAGCACCAGGATGCCCTCATGCGTAGAGATCAATGCCGAAAGCCCGGCGAGCGACGCGATGGTCCAGAGGGCAAGGCCTGTCGTGCTGCCAATGGCCACCCACACTGCCGCGCGGGTGGAACGCGCACCTAGGCGGATAATCTGAACCACATCTGGCCCCGGCGAAGCCATGGCCGCGAACCATATACCCATCAGGGTCATAAGGGCGCCTATAGCCACCTAACACCTCCACATTCGTATGCATTTTTACTAACGCATTCAACTGTAGGAAGTGTCTCACCTGCAGCGAAACAGGTAACTACTGTGACTTCAGCAGCGCGGTGGCGCCCTCCCCGGCCATCACCACACCGAGCAGGCCAAAGACGAGGCCTGAGACCATATCGATGCCGGCGGAATACCGCGCCGTCCACCGCGCGGCCGCGCGCACGAGCAGCGCAAAGGCGGAAAACCACGCGAAGGACATGGCCGCGAGGATTAACGCCACCGCGATAGTCCACCCCACGGACATATCTGGGCGGATGAATTGGGCGAATACCGCACCGAAAAACACCAAAGCCTTGGGGTTCGACAGGTTAGTCACTAACCCCAGCTTGAAGGCCCGCCAGTTGGTCTTGTCTTCGACATCGGCATCGCCAGCCGCCCGCGCCTGGTCCGCATAGTCTTCCGTGTCCACCTCGCGGGCGGGTGCGCGCCGCGCGGCTAACCCACTGCGCAGGGACGATACGCCCATGTACAGCAAGAAAAGCCCACCGAGCAATTGCAAGATGCTCAGCACGCCCGGCCGCGCCGTAATTAGCGCCGATAACCCGGCCAGGGAGGCGACAATCCAAAAGACCGTCCCGCTAAATACCCCCACCGCGCACAATAGCCCGGCGCGCGTGGATCGTGGGGCCACGCGGATGACCTGCACGATATCCGGGCCCGGAGACACCAAAGCCGCGAGCCAAATCCCCATCAGGGTAAGAAGTGAGGAAATGGTCATGAACTAGATCCTTGTACCAGATAGAGGTTTCAGTCTGTAAATAATAGTAGTGAAGTGTCCCGAGTTTTGTTCCTAGGCATTTGCCTTGATTTCTATTATTCCCTGTTGCGGGTTCTTTTTCCACAATTCGGTTTCCGCCTCGGCCGGGGTTCGATATCCCAGGCTTTGGTGGAGCCTTACCTCGTTCCACCATGACACCCACTCAAATGTGGCGATTTCTACCTCGATAACGTCATTCCACCTGCGAGTATGGATCAGCTCGCCTCTTGTAGGAGCCGTTAACGTTTTCAGCTAGAGCATTGTCATAGGAGTCGCCAACTGTCCCAGTAGAAGCAGTGATCCCGTGTTGGGAAAGGCGCTCGTTGTAGACAATGCTGACGTACTATAAGCCGTGATCCGAATGGTGAATAAGACCTGTTGTTTCCCTCGCACACTTGGGTCGCTTGGTTGAGTGCTTGCAGCGGTAATGCCTGAAGTGCGCATCGAGTCCGATAATGCCCATCCGACGATCCGTCGGGAGTAAACGTCAGTGACAAACGCGGTGTACACAAAGCCTTTCTTCGTACGCACGTAGGTAATGTCGGCCACCCACAGCTTGTTTAAGGCCCTGGGCTTTGAACTCACGCTCGACCAAATCCGGGCGCAGATCCGGCACGTTGAGGTGTACGGGTTGTGATTGGTGATCCGCCTTTGCCTTTGCCAGAAACACCAGCCAGGCGCATCAGCCGGGCGGTTTGCTCACGGCCGATATCGATTCCGTCACGGTCAAGCGCATGCCACATTTTCCGCACGCTTAAGACACCGTCATTATCCCGATGAATGGCACCAATGCGTTCAATCAGCACAACCGTCACGAAGGCGACGAGCACTTAGCCCTCGGGCTTTGGACTGGCGATAACCACGCGCGGTGATGAACCCACCAGCCCGGCTATTCTTTTAACGCCAGTGCAGATGAACTCGACAGAGAAATGATTGCGATATTTATCGATGAACCGGATCATAACCGAGGCTTGGGGCCTGGTCGTGAGGCGAAAAAGCTGACGCAGCCTTCAGCAACTCATTGGTATCTCGAAGCTGGTGATTTTCACGGCGTAGCCACGCGTTTTCGGCGGCCAAATCTTCAGGCACAGGTTCTGGGGTGTTTCCCACGCGGCGGGCAGGCTTAAGTCCATTGACGAGCCGTGTGCCATGAAACCCCAACTTTGCAGCTACTGCCTGGCACGCGGGGCGCATCGACATGTTTTCCGCCAAGATACGATCCTCTACAAGACGGACCACACGGTCCTTCGCATCTTGGTCAAATTTTCTTGGCATATTCCAGATTTTCCCATCTACTCAAACGGAACAAAACCTGGGACACTTCACGTGTGAGAAGGTTTCGTGCACAACTAGTGACATGAACTTTTTATTGCTCGGTGGTACCGGTTTCCTTGGAGGACACATAGCGACTGCAGCAGTCGAGCGAGGACATGAAGTTACTTGCCTTGCAAGGGGTAACGGGAAGGTTCCCAACGGAACTGACTTTGTGAGTTCGGACCGTGACCGTGACGGTGCGTACGATGAGGTTGCGGGGAAAACGTGGGACACCATTGTGGATCTGACGAGTCAGCCGAAGCATGCGCGGGATGCGGCGGCGAAACTCGAGGCCAAGCATCGTATATTTGTGTCCTCGAGCAGCGTATATGAGGATCAGGGAAGTATTTCTTCTGAGTCTGATTCCGTAGTCGCTCCGCTTGAAATTGACTACATGAAGAACATGGGGCAGTACCCAGCCGCAAAGTCTGCTTGCGAAACGATTTATCGCAGCACAAATCGGTCGGTAATGGTAGTTCGATCCGGTCTGATCGCCGGCTACGGCGACGAAACAGGGCGCAGTGGTTACTATCCGTGGCGCTTCGCGCATCCCACGGGTGAGAACGTGATCGTCCCAGACCCGGCGTTTCCCGTCGCTATGATTGATGTGAAAGACCTTGCAGGCTGGATAGTTGAGTCTGCAGAAGTTGGGACTTTCGGAACCTTTAACGCTACGGGGTTTGCTACTTCCTTGTCCGATGTGTTCAAGATTTCGCGTGAGTTAACCGCATCGGAGGCTACGGAACGGTTACGTCCACTAGTGTGGTGTAACGCTTGCTGATGGTGGGCCCCGGAAAGTAGTGGGCGGCCACCGCCAGTTAACCTTTCGACTCAACTACCACATCTCACCGAAAGGCCTATGACGATGACCGCTGCACCGCATTCTATCGACCCGACAGCCTATCTGGATGATCTGCTCGCCCAAGCATCTCCGGATTTGATGCGCCAGATGCTGCAAGGGTTTATCAACCAGATCCTCTCCGCCCAGGCTGACACCGTCTGCGGCGCCGAATACGGAGTTGTCTCCACCGAGCGGGTCAACCACCGCAACGGGTATCGCCACCGCGACCTTGACACCCGTGTCGGCACGATCGACGTGGCGGTGCCGAAACTGCGCCACGGTGCGTTCTTCCCAGACTGGCTGTTAGAGCGCCGTACGCGTACAGAACGGGCCTTATCGACTGTGATCGCCACGTGCTACCTCAAAGGGGTTTCCACCCGCAGGATGAATGATCTGGTGGCAACACTTGGGATTTCCAGCATGTCGAAATCGCAAGTCTCACGCATGTCAGAAGAACTTGACGACATGGTCGCAGACTTCAAAAATCGCCCACTAGACCCCGGCGGGTACGCCTTTGTGTCGTGCGACGCGCTCACGATCAAAGTCCGTGAAGGCGGCCGGGTGGTCAAATGTTCAGTGCTGCTTGCCACCGGAGTCAACGCCGACGGGTACCGCGAAATGCTCGGCATGCACGTCGCCACCGCGGAATCCAACGCGTCGTGGAAAGGCTTCTTCCAGGACTTAAAAGCCCGCGGACTTACCGGGGTATTCCTTATCACCAGTGATGCCCACGAAGGCATCCAGCACGCCATTTCCGAAGTGCTGCCCAATGCGTCGTGGCAGCGGTGCCGCACCCATTTCGCGAAGAACCTCTACGAAAAGGTCCCGAAAACACAGGTGGCCGATGGTCTCTGCGATGTTCCAGACGATCTTCCAGCAACCTGACGCCACATCCACCTGGGCACAAGCCCGCGAAGTCGTCGACCTGCTGGAGCCGAAATTCCCTCACGTCGCGGCGTATTTGGAGGAATCACTCGATGAAGTACTGGCGTTTACCGCAGCTCCGAAACCAGTCTGGACGAAGGTGTGGTCAAACAACCCCACAGAACGGTTAAACCGAGAGATCCGCCGGCGCACCGACGTCGTCGGCATCTTCCCAAACCGTGAATCCATCATCCGGCTTGTCGGTGCGGTCCTAGCCGAGCAACACGACGATTGGATCCAACAAAAACGCTACATGTCACTGACCGCACTCGAACACACCAAACACCTCATGCACCACCCAGAAGAACATCGTGACGACCACCACCAGCTAACCGCCTAACCAAACCCCGAACTTCATATCGAGCCGAAAGCACAAACGGCTACACCACTACACGGGACTTGACTCAACGCTGATGAGGGTGGGGTCTTTTGTCAAACACACTGCCCAGGTAGTCGCGGGCTGTGTCGATGAGACTCGGCAGCACTCTGAATAGATGTCCGTGGCATCAAGGCCGCTGAACTATTCAAGTTGCGGGACGAAAAGAGTCTCGCAGTGACGCTTGGTCCCTGAGCAAGTTCGATCCTTCCACGATCTGCACTGGAGACGCCGAGCGCTCGGGGGCCCTTGACCGGCTGGGGCACGTGCCGGGTGGTGGCTCGCCCACAGCCCCCGTGCCCACACGCACCGAGAACGGACAGGCTACCGGGTACGATCCCAATTCCACGGAGACGGACCGTGAACTCGAATGACGTTCCTGGCCCAAGGTGTGTCCGCTCGGCGTGTGGTTTAACCCTTATGAGACTTGCCGGTCACAGCCTCAGCGCTTCGCTTGCGCAGCCCGCAGGCCGTTCAAGATCACGATCACTTCGGCGACCTCGTGAACCAACACGACGGCGGCCAGGCCCAGCACGCCGCTGATCGCCAGTGGCATCAACACGATGATGATGGCCAGAGACAGCACGATGTTCTGGTTGATGATCCTGCTTCCTCGGCGGGCGTGCTGCAGCGCCTTCGGGATTAGCCGGAGGTCGTGGCCGGTGAAGGCGACGTCAGCGGACTCGATCGCGGCGTCAGAGCCGGTCGCTCCCATCGCTATGCCCACCGTCGCACCCGCCAGTGCCGGCGCGTCGTTGATGCCGTCGCCGATCATCGCCGTCGGCGTCTTGGAGGAGAATTCGGCGACGATGCTTGCTTTGTCCTCAGGGCGCAGCTCGGCGCGCACGTCGTCGATTCCGGCGATTCCAGCCAGCGCCCGGGCGGTGCGAGAGTTGTCGCCGGTGAGCATGCTTACTTCCACGTCGTTGGCGTGCAGGGCCTGCACGGCTTCGGGCACCTCGGGCCGCAACTCGTCACGGACCCCGATCGCCCCGGCGAGAGCGTCATCGACGGTGACCAGGACGCAGGTCTGGCCCTCGGACTCCATGCGCTCAACGTCTGCTTTCAGTGGCCCGGCGTCGATCCATCGGGGGCTGCCCACCAGCACCCGTCGGCCTTCGACGGTGCCGCCGATGCCATGCCCAGCTTCCTCGCTGATGTCCGAGGCGGTGGGCGCTTCGGGCCCCGCTGCCGCGATCGCCGCAGCGAGGGGGTGTGTCGATTGCTGCTCAACTGCTGCCGCGAAGGAAAGCACCTGCGGCCGATCGAATCCGTCTGCCGGGACCACTCCGGTAACCTCAGGCTGATTGCGGGTAAGGGTTCCGGTTTTGTCCACTGCCAGGTGACGGATGCCGCCGAGTCGCTCGAACGCCGCGCCGGACTTGATAACCACTCCGAACTGGCTGGCCGCGCCGATCGCGGCCACGACCGTCAGCGGCACGGAGATTGCCAGCGCGCACGGCGACGCTGCGACCAGGACTACCAGCGCACGGGTGATCCACGTCTCAGGGTCGCCCAGCAGCGAGCCGATAACGCCGACCAGCACCGCCAGGATCATCACCCCGGGCACTAGGGGTTGGGCAATCCGGTCGGCGATCCGGGCGCGGTCGCCCTTTTCCGCCTGCGCTTGCTCGACTAGGTCCACGAGTGTGGTCAGCGAGTTGTCCGTTCCAGCTGCGGTCGTCTCGACCTCCAGCACCCCGGCGGAGTTGATCGCTCCCGCAGGCACTTCGTCGCCGGGCGCAACCTCCTCCGGAATGGATTCTCCGGTGATCGCTGAGGTGTCAAGGCTGGAGCGCCCGGACCGAATGATGCCGTCCGTGGCGATCCGCTCCCCGGGGCGCACGAGCATTAGCTCGCCAACCTCGAGGTCCTTCGCTACGACCTCGGCCGCTGTGCCGTCGCGCAGCACCGTCGCGGTCTGCGGTACCAGCTTCAACAGCGCCCGCAGTCCGCCTTGGGCCCGGTCCATCGCCTTGTCTTCCAGTGCCTCGGCGATCGAGTACAGGAACGCTAGCGCCGCGGCCTCTCCGACGAATCCGAGGATCACCGCACCGACCGCGCTGATCGTCATTAGCAAGCCAATGCCGAGCTTGCGCTTCATGACAAGGTTCCGGATCGCTCCAGGCGCGAACGTGTAAGCGCCCAACAGCAGCCCAACCCAATACAGTACCGTCGCGGGCGTCTCCAAGTCGGACCAGTCCAGCGCCAGTCCTGTTATGAGGGCTACGCCGGAGAAGATCGGCAGCAGTAGCTCAGGGTCCTTCCACCATGGCCGATCGAGCTCGTCGATCTCCGTGGCGGGTTCGTGTTCGCATCCACATGCTGAACTCATACGTCCGCTCCTTTCTCGCCGCAGCCGGGCACCGAGCACTCAGTGTCGATGCAGGGGGCATTCTCGTCGACGGCCAGTGTCGCGTTGACTAGCGCTTCGAGCGCTGCCGCGAGGTGCGGATCGGCGATTTCGTAGCGGGTTTTACGGCCCTCCGGCTCAGCGACGACAATGCCACAATCGCGCAGGCAAGACAGGTGGTTCGAAACGTTCGAGCGGGTCAGATCCAAGCTTTGCGAGAGCACAGCCGGGTAGCTCGGACCGTCTAGTAGGGTTATCAGGATTCGGGAGCGCGTCGGATCAGCCATGGCCCGGCCGAGCCGGTTCATGACGTCGAGGCGCGAAGCAATAGTCAGCATATGCTGAACTATACAGTGTTCGGTGAACTATTTAAAATGGGCTGAACTAACAGTCACGCGAAAGTCCTGCGACCTGCAAGAATTAGTCGATGGGATAGGCGATGACTGGTCCTTCACGGTTCGGCTGCCAACAACGAGGGGGCGACGTGGGCGGCGAAATTCTCCAGAATCTTCACGTGAATGTCCACACCCACCCCTGTGGGGATGGTGATGAACAGGGTGTCGGCGGACATGACGGCGGCGTAGGTGCGGCCAGCGACACTGACACCAGGTTCTCCCTCAAGGGCTAGACACTCACGGGCATTGCGTACGGGTCGAACCACACGTAGCGAAGCTTTCTAATAGCCAAATGACTAACTCTTTTCGCTGGTATCCGGGAATGATACTTCCTTGAAGTCGGCGGTGTTGGCTACCCCACGTACGAAGTACTGGAACTGCTGCTTGGAAACCACTTAGGTCTACGAAGCCATAGCCTTCAAGCTACATCGCAGGAAAATTCCATTTCACGGTCGGTATGGGCCTTTTGCAGTTGGTTAATTCGAAATTCGTTCACCATCTCCTTAGCCACCCGCACGATTAACGCGGTGTTTCGCCATCTTCGCGCGCGGCGAGCAGCTCCTTCAGGTGCGTATCGATGTCATCGAGCTTCTTAATAACGGCAACGGCGAAAACGATACTAACGATACTAATGACTACAGCGATAATGCTGAGCATCACTGACCTCCTTTACTCTGGCGCTTCATTCCAGCTTCATTCCATTGGGGCCGATTCCTTGCCCGGCGATTAAATCATGGTTCTGGCCAGGCGGAGGGGTGCGCGGTGGGGAAAGGGGGACGTCGGCAAGCAAAAGCGCCGCGCCCCACAATGGGAAACGCGGCGCTAGAGCAATCCCGCGGGAGGGTGCTTAGTGGTCAGCGCCCTGGATGGAGTGCTTGTGATCGCGGACTGCTTCGCCCTCAGCGTAGAGCGGCATATCCTGCTTAGCCTTGTACCACTCGGCGTGGTTCGGCTCGAGCGGCGTGCGGCCGGCAATAAGGTCCGCAGCCTTCTCGCCCACCATCATAGTCGGGGAGTAGATATTGCCGTTGGGAACCGAGGGGAATACGGAAGCATCGGCAATATACAGGCCATCGATGCCCCATACGCCCATGGTGTCTGGGTTAACCACGGCCATAGGATCGGACTCATCGCCCATCTTGGCGGTGCAGGATGGGTGCAGTGCGGTCTCGCCGTCATTGCGGACCCACTCCAAGATTTCCTCATCGCTCTGGACCTCTGGGCCCGGGCTGAACTCGCGGGCGCCAACTTCCTCCATTGCCTTGGTATCCAGCAAGGAGCGGGCGACGCGGACGGCTTCTACCCATTCGCGGCGGTCCTGCTCAGTGCGCAGGTAGTTAAAGAGGATGGAGGGCTTTTGCCGGATATCGGAGCTCTTGATGTGCACGTGGCCCTTGGTATCGGAGAACATCGGGCCGACGTGCCACTGGAAGCCGTGCTTAACGTCGGCCTTTTGGCCGTCATAGCGCACCGCCATGGGCAGGAAGTGGAACATCAAGTTCGGGTAGGCCTCATCCTCGTTGGAGCGCACGAAACCGCCGCCCTCAAAGTGCGAGGTAGCCACTGGGCCCTTCTTCGTCAGCAGCCACTGCAGGCCCATAAACGGCCAACGCCACTTATCCAGGTAAGGCTGGGAGGAAGCGGTGGACTTGGTGGTCTCGTACTGGATGTAGACCTCGAGGTGGTCCTGCAGGTTCTCGCCCACGCCTGGCAGGTGCTTGACCACATCGATGCCGTGCTTTTCCAAGATCTCACGGTCACCCACGCCAGAGACCTCTAGCAGCTGCGGGGTATTGATGGCACCGGCGGACAAGACGATCTTGTCTGCGAAGACGCGGTGGGTGCCACCCTGCCACTCGTATTCCACGCCCACTGCCTTGGTGCCTTCAAAGAGGATCTTGGTGGTAAATGCGCGGGTACGCACCTCGAGGTTGTCGCGGTCCTGGTTGGGGTACAGGTAGGCGCGGGCAGCAGACCAACGCTTGCCGTGCTTGATATTGCGATCGAAGGGGGCAAAGCCTTCCTGGCGGTAACCGTTGACGTCATTGGTTAGGTTATAGCCAGCCTCTTGTACCGACTTGAATAGCGCCTGGAACAGCTGCGAGGTAGCAGGACCGCGGGACAGGTAGAGCGGGCCATCGTGGCCGCGGCGCGGATCATCGTCGTCTGCGGCAGCGGTGGTTTCCATGCGGTTGAAATACGGCAAGCAGTGGGCAAAGTCCCAGTTGTCCATGCCCGGGTTCTGGCCCCACTTTTCGTAGTCCATGGGGTTGCCGCGCTGGTAGATCATGCCGTTGATGGAAGAGGAACCGCCGAGCACCTTGCCACGGGCGTGGTAGATGCGGCGACCATTCATCTCCGGTTCCGGATCGGATTCATACATCCAGTCATAGTTCTTTGCCCCGATGGGGAAAGAGAAACCAGAAGGCATATGGATGAAAAGGTCCCACAGGGAATCCGGGCGGCCGGCCTCAAGAACGAGCACGCGGGTGTCTTTGTCCTCGGTCAGGCGAGCCGCGATGACGGAGCCTGCAGAGCCACCGCCGACGACGACCACATCGCTGACTTCATCCGTGGCCTTTTTTGTCGAGCGCTTCTTAGTCAATTTGTCCACAATACCCATAAATCCCCTTCCTTCTGTGAGCCATCTCACGCGTAGTTCTCGCCGTATTTGCGGCAGATCCATTGTATGGTGCGCAAAAAATCTGTACTTAACCGCTTTCATTTATACACAATGGCGACCCCAGAATACACACCTGGTGGACGTTTTCCCAGATTAATGTATATTTACGGTGTTCGGGTATGCATCTGAGTAGATGAAATCCGGGGTCTTTACGCATAGATTGCTCGCATATGATTTATGCCACCAACCTATCTCTCACCCCTCTTTTCGGGGGACTGTGGGGCACTCTTGCGAAAGATTCGGCACTTAATCGATCAAGACTAGGAGAAGTAGATGGCTAACCGTGGTCCGCACGACCATGAAGAGTCCCGCACAGGGGATTCCGACACCTCTCTCGCTCACTCCCCTGGGGAAACTCACCCAACTGAGGACAAGGGTCATAAACCGCGCAACCAAGTACGCGCCATCGTCGGCAGCTACAAGGCTGAGACCGGCGATGATGTCGGCGCCGATGAGGTGGCTGCGCCCAAACCCAATTGGCCGGTCTTTATCATTTCCGGTGTTCTCATCATCGCCATGGCGCTGTACGCGGGCTTCGGGCAGGAATCAGCAGCGAATACCCTCGCCAGCGTCACCGGATGGATCGGCACGAACCTGGGCTGGTTCTACGTCCTGACCGCCACCATCGCCGTGGTCTTTGTCCTCTATATCGCCTTTTCCAATACCGGCAGCATCCGCATGGGACCGGACCACTCCCGGCCCAAATTCAATACCTTCTCGTGGGTATCCATGCTCTTTGCCGCCGGCATCGGCGTGGACCTCATGTTCTTCGCCGTGGCCGAGCCGGTCACGATGTACATGGATCCGCCGGTGGGCGATGGCGAAACCATGGAAGCCGCCAAAGAGGCCGTGGTCTATGCCATGTTCCACTACGGGCTTACCGGCTGGGCACTCTATGCGCTGATGGGCATGGCCTTTGGTTACTTCGCCTACCGCCTGAATATGCCGTTGGCTATTCGCTCGGCGCTGTACCCGCTCATCGGCAAGCGCGTGCACGGACCCATTGGTTCGGCCGTGGACATTGCCGCCATGCTGGGCACCGTCTTCGGCGTCACCGCCTCCCTGGGCATCGGCGTGGTGCAGCTGTCCTACGGCTTCCACCTCATCTTTGGCATCGAGCAGGGGCTGGGGCTGCAATCGGCGCTCATCATTGTCGCGGTGGTCATTGCGACGCTATCGGCTGTATCCGGCGTGGATAAGGGCATTCGCTTCCTCTCTGAGCTCAACGTGTACCTGGCCATCGCGCTGATGGTCTACGTCGTGGTCTTTGGCAAGACCGCCTACCTCTTTGATGCCATCGTCACCAATATCGGTGATTACGTCTCCAAATTCCCCTCCTGGACGCTAGAGACCTTCGCCTTTGCTGAGGACCAAGCCAGCGTGGATACCTGGATGCAGTCTTGGACCCTCTTCTTCTGGGCTTGGTGGATTGCCTGGGCAACCTTCGTCGGCCTATTCCTGGCCCGCATTTCCCGCGGCCGCACGCTGCGCCAGTTCATCCTGGGCACGCTGACCTTCCCCTTCCTGTTCATCCTGATGTGGATGTCCTTCTTTGGCAATACCGCCCTGGATATGGTGCGCTCCGGCGACTATCCGGAATTTGCGGAAAACGCCATCAACGTTCCGGAGCAGGGTTTCTATGACATGCTCCAGGAATTCCCTGGCTCCGCCATCGTCATCTTCCTGACCACCTTCATCGGCCTGCTGCTGTATATCACCTCGGCCGACTCCGGTGCGCTGGTCATGTCCAACTTCACCTCCCGCATCACGGATAACCGGCAAGATGGCGCCCGGTGGCTGCGTATTTTCTGGTCCATTACCGTCGGCGCGCTCACCCTGGCATTGCTGCAGCTCGATGGCATTGCCACCGTGCAGTCCGCGACCGTGGTCATGGGCCTGCCCTTCGCGTTCGTGGTCTACCTCATCATGTTCTCGCTGTGGAAGTCGCTGCGCCTGGAAATCGTCCAGCGCGAGGCCCGGAAAACCGCATTGCACGGCGCCATCAGCAGCCGCACCGAGCGCGAGCCGAGCGATTCCAACCTGTGGAAGAACCGCCTGGACCGAGCCAACTCCTTCCCCACCAAACAGGACATGGATGACTACCTGCGGGGAACTGCCGCCTACGCCCTCGAGCAGGTGGCCACGCAAATGCGCACCCGCGGCTACGACGCCATCTTGCTCACCAGTGAGCTTCCCGATGCCGAATTGCCCCAGCTCGATCTCGAGGTCCGGCTGCACAACGAGCGCCAATTCCGCTACCAGCTCTTCCCGGTTTCCGCGGAGCGACCGGACTTCTGCGAGGGCGACGGCGAGTACTACCGCCTGGAGGTCTACGACATGACCGGTTCGCTGGGCTATGACGTCTACGGCTATTCCGAAAACCAGATCATCAATAACGTGCTGGACCTGTACGAGCGTCACCTGGCATTCCTCTACATGCAGCAAAGCCAGCCGGGCGATTCCGATGTCTCCGATGGCGCTGAGCCGGAACGCACCTGGCGCGAAGATAGTTAAACTGGCAGGCGATACCGCCTCAATTAAAGAAAGGTTGCTTGCACTTTGAGCACCCAGAACACCTTGTTCGATCCCACGACCACCGAATTGCTCCATGGCGTGCACTCCGGTGGTGCCCCCAAGTCGCTCTTCATCAACGGCCAGTGGGAGGCCGCCCAGGATGGCGAGACCCGCACCATTATCTGCCCTGCCGATGGCTCCACCGTCGGCGTCGTCTCCGAGGCATCCGAGGCAGATACCCTGCGTGCCATCCAGGTTGCACGTGAAACATTCGATAAGGGCGAGTGGGCCGCAACGCCGTCCGCCGAGCGCGGCAAGATCGTCATCCGCCTGGCGGATTTCATCCGTGAGCACAAGGAACTTTTCGCCCAAGCCGAATCCGCGGATACCGGCAAGCGCTACGAGGAATCCCTGGGCGATATGGACGATATTGCCAATGCTTTCGAGTACTTCGGCACCCTGGCCCAGCACCAAGCCGGCCGCGTGGTCGACCCACAAGACCCCAATTTGCGCTCGCGCATCGACGCCGAGCCGGTGGGCGTCTGCGGCCTGATTACCCCCTGGAATTACCCGCTGCTGCAGGTGTCCTGGAAGGTTGGCCCAGCACTTGCTGCCGGCAATACCTTCGTGCTCAAGCAAGCGGAACTGACCCCGCACACCGCGATGCTGCTCATGGCGGCGCTAAAGGAATGCGGCCTGCCGGATGGCGTGGGCAACCTCATCACCGGCGCCGGCGCTAACTGCGGCAATCCGCTCTCCCAGCACCCCGACGTGGACATGGTCTCCTTCACCGGCGGCCTCGTTACCGGCAAGCTGATTGCAAAGAACGCGGCCGAAACCGTCAAGCGCACGGCGCTAGAGCTCGGCGGCAAGAACCCGAACGTTATCTTTGCTGATGCCAACTTCGACGTCGCCGTGGATAATGCGCTCAACGGCGCCTTCTTCCACTCCGGCCAGGTCTGCTCCGCCGGCTCGCGCATCGTGGTGGAAGAGTCCCTGCACGATAAGTTCGTTGCCGCACTGGTCGAGCGCGCCGAGAAGATCAAGATCGGTGGCCCCACCGATGACAAGGCCGAGACCGGTCCGCTCATTTCGGCCGATCACCGCGAGAAGGTAGCCGCCTACGTGGACAAGGCCCGCGAACAAGGCGCCAAGATCCTCACCGGCGGCCGCGCCGCCACCAGCGAGGACACCACCGGCCAGCACGGCACCGGCACCACGGACCTGGGCCAGGGCGTGTACTACCTGCCCACGATTATCGATGGCGCTACCCGCGAGATGGACTGCGTCCACGATGAGGCCTTCGGCCCGACCGTGACCATCGAGACCTTCACCACCGAAGAAGAGGCCATCGAGATCGCGAACGATACCGAGTATGGCCTGGCTGGCGCGGTGTACACCTCCGATGCCGGCCGCGCCGAGCGCGTTGCCCGCGCCCTGCGCCACGGCACCATTTGGATCAATGATTTCCACCCGTACCTGCCGCAGGCGGAATGGGGCGGCTACAAGCAGTCTGGCAACGGCCGCGAGCTGGGCCCCACCGGCCTTGCCGAATACCAAGAGCACAAGCACGTGTACCAGAACCTGGCCCCTGCCGCATGGGATCAGTTTGGCCTGCAATAAGGCTCAAGCAGGAAGATAAAGCCTAGGCCCCGCCCCGCCGCTGCTCTTTTTAAGAGCCCCGCGGGGCCTTAGCTTTGCGTGCGCGGCTTAATGGTCATCGTATCCACGTTGACGTGGGCCGGTTGGGCGGCGACCCAGCGGATGGCCTCCGCAATGTCTTCTGCCACGAGGTTGAGCTGGCCGTCATACACCTTGGCCGCGCGCTTTTCATCGCCCTTGAAGCGCACCAAGGAAAAGTCCGTGGCCACGCGGCCAGGATCAATCTCGGTAACGCGCACATCGTGGTTTTCTAGGCGCAGCGCGCGAGAAATCACGCGCACGCCGTGCTTAGCGGTGTTATAGCCGGAACCGCCTTCGTAGACGGTCCAGCCAGCAATGGAACCGACGTTAATAATTAGCCCGGAAAGATCTGGCACCCGCTCTAACTTGGGCATAAGCGCCTGAATCATGCGCACGGTGCCGAGCACGTTGGTCTCGTACATCCACTGCCAGTCCTCGATGGAGGTATCGACCAGCGGCTCCAAGCCCTTGGCACCGCCGGCGTTATTGACCAAAAGATCTACGCGGTCGAGGTGGGAGACGAACTTGGAAACAGAAACATCGGAGGTAACGTCCAGCTCATAGGCCTCGCCACTGATCTCAGAGGCAAGCTGCTGCAGGCGGTCTGTGCGGCGCGCGCCCACGACAACGTGCCAGCCGTCCTTGGCCAAAGAACGCGCGGTGGCCTCCCCAATGCCAGAAGAGGCGCCGGTTACTACTGCTACTTTCTTTTCACTCATGCACCCCATGCTACGCAGCGCGCTGCGCGGTGCAGGGCCTTTTACTTAAAGTGCGTCCTCGAGCTCAGCAAGCAGGGAGTTTGCGCGCTCGTAGGAGTCATCGCTGGGACGGAATTCGCCATCGTTCCAGTCGGTGAAGATATTAAAGTCCAGCTGGTTGCGCAGCTGTGGCATGGAGAAGTTAGCCACGACATTGCGCCATGCCTCGACCGCGCGCACGCCACCGACGGAGCCATAGCCCACGAAGGCCACCGGCTTGCCCGCCCATTCCGCGCCGAGCGAGTCGTAGGCATTCTTGAACGGACCAGGCACGGAGTGGTTGTACTCCGGGGTCACGAAGACAAAGCCATCGCAGGCATCGACGGCCTTGGACCACTCCTGCACGTTGGCGTCATCGTACTGCTTATTCGCCGCACCCGGAACAACCTCGCTGGTAAGGATGGGAACATTGAACTTCTTGAGCTCCAACAGCTGGTACTCCACACCGTTCTCGCGGCCTTGGGCGAGGTCATTGACCCACTCGCCTACTGCCTGGCCCGCCGCCTTATCGCGGGTAGAGCCGATGATGATGCCAATTCGGGACATAAGAAAAACCTCTTTCCTTCAACCTTTATGTAACCCGCCCTAGCCTACCGCGCTCGCCGAAACTTGTCTGATGGTGATATTGATTCTGCCTTCCTGCAGCTCGCATCCCTCCGGCAGCGTGCCATCATTTACCCGCACGACCCCGTGGTAGGCAAAGCGCTTCGGCCCGCCAAAGACCACCAAATCACCCGAGCACAAAGTCACATCGTCCCAGGGCTTAGTGCGATTTTCGGTATGACCTATGCGGAAGAGGGCCTCATCCCCAATCGAAAGCGAAATCACGGGTGCGGGCGATTCCTCAGAGTCATCCACGTGCATGCCCATCGCCGAGCCGGGCGGATAATAATTCACCAGCGCCATCTCCGGCACGAAGTTATCCACCCATGGTTCCAGCTCCGGTGCAATCTGGGCCGCCTGTCGCAGCGCCGCCGGGGCCAATTCCCGCAGGCTATCCGGTACCGGCGGCACCACCGTGCCTTCCATATTGTCCACGTACCGGTAGCTGGGATAATGCCAATACCGGCCAAGATGCAGCTGAAATACGCTCATCTGCCCACCCGATTTCAGCCGCGGCTGCACCATCGCCATCGGCGTATGCGCATACGCGCGAGCAATCTCCCGCGTCTCTTCTACAAGGGCCTTTTGCTTGCCAATGCCCACCCACCCCGGCACGTG
>NZ_JBEHGF010000027.1:0-36999 GCF_040225725.1 Corynebacterium sp. KPL4015
GCGGTTGCCTTTGAGGAGTTGACTTCTACTGAGGTTGACGCCAAGGGTGAGGACACTCCGGATGCTGAGAAGCCGAATAAGGTTGCTGAGCACAAGGACATCAATGATGAGGATCAGACCGTAACCTCTGATGACTCCGATGTCCCAGGCAAGCCGTCTAAGGGCAAGATTCCTAAGTGGGCCATCCTGATTCCGGGCATTGGCTTGGGAATCGGCCTGGGCAAGATTATCTTCGGCCACCATGATCACGACAAGCCGAAGGATCGTCCTGAGAAGGACACCGAGGGCCACGGTGAGCACCCAAGCACTGAGGTGAAGGGTCAGGATACGCCGGATAAGGTTGACCAGAACTCCAGCGAAGAGCCTCGCCCCACCGAGGTGAAGGGCCAAGATACGCCGGATAAGGTTGACCAGGGCACTGACAAGGACGATCGTCCGGTCGAGGTTATGGGCCAAGAGCCTGGAAAGACTGGTAAACCGCTACCGTCCGACGCAGGACGTACGGAGATCAAGTCCGTACCGTCCGGTGCTACCGAGCTTGACCCAGGTATGCAGGACTACATTAAGTAGTGTGAGCGTACTGGTCAGGTAACAGGCCATAGCGCCTGGGCATAAGATGTCCCCCTTCAGGGTGTCACCGCACACGCTGGAGGGGGCAACCCATCTGATGAACCATCGAGAAGACCACAATGAGGAGATTGGGCAATGTCTGAGGAGACAGGCCGCGAGGAACCCGTAAGCCGGGGTAAGAAGATCGGCTTTATCGTGCTGGTAGTGGCCGTAATTCTGGTGTTGATCCAGCTGGCGCTCTACCTCACCACCGGTGGGGAAGAGGATGAGGCTAGTGAGGGGGCATCGGAAAGCGTCTCGGCCGTAGACGCCCCGGAGGAAGATAAGGGTGATGCCTACGTCGATGATTCCGGTGCGCAGGAGCACGAATTCGAGCCGGCCCCGGGCCAATTCCAGGGCTTTGAAGGCATGTCCGTGGGCATCGACGGCGAGTACGCCGCCGTGGACCCGGTGCAGGTGACGGACCAAGGCGTGCTGCTGCCGCCACACGATGTCTCCCGCTTGGGCTGGTACTCCGCCTCGGCCGTGCCTGGCGATGCCGGCAATGTCGGCTCCAGTGTCATCACCGGCCACGTGAATTACCAGGGCCAAGGCACCGGCTACGCGGAGAAATTCACCCGGTTGCAGGAAAACCAGGAATTCACCGTGGTCATCGATGGTCAGGAGCGCACCTTCCGCGTGACGGAAAAGCCGTACCGCCTGCCCAAGGGTGGGGATTTCCCGGACGTGGTTAATGACACGGACGGTACCAACCGCCTGGTCCTTATCACCTGCGGCGGCAAGTTCGTCGGCGGTGCGCTGGGGTATGAGGACAACATCATTACCGTGGCAGAGCCAGTCGATGCCCCGGTTCCACCAGAGGCACCCCAGGCCTAGCGGTCCGCTCTAGAGCCCAACGAGCGCCCGGTTCGAGGATGAAAATCCTTGGCCGGGCGCCTGCGTTTATGCACTTCACGCATGTGCGTCCAGGCTGCGGCGGGTATCTATGAAATAATTTGGGGAAGTATCTGCTGCTCGGAGCGGAATCAAAGGAGCAAAGTCATGGATATTCCAGGCAAAATCGCCGGTCATATCGGCACGCCGCTGACGGGCAATGCCACGAAGGTATTGCTGCTCGGCGCGGGCGAGTTGGGAAAGCAGCTGGCTATTTCCTTCCAGTCCTTGGGCCTTGAGGTGCACGCGGTGGATAAGTACCAGGGGGCGCCGGCGCACCAGGTTGCGCACTATAGCTATGTCGCGGATATTACTGATGCCGCGCAGGTATCGGATTTGGTGCAGCAGATTCAGCCGCACTACGTGGTGCCGGAGGTCGAAGTCGTTGCGGTGGAGGCCCTGGAGCAGGTGGAGCAGTCCAGCGACGCCGTCGTCGTGCCTACGGCGCGCGCCTGCGCCCTCACGCAGGACCGCGAGCGGGTGCGCGCGGTGGCAGAGGATATTGGGCTGCCGACCTCGGCCTACCGTTTTGCCACCTCGGTTGAGGAGCTGGAAGAAGCGGCAACGGAGCTGGGGTTTCCGTGCATCGTGAAGCCGGACGTGTCCACCTCGGGCAAGGGGCACATGCTAGCGCGGGATGTGGAAGACGTGCGCGAGGCGTGGGAGACGGTGCGCCGCGTGTCCTCGGATTCGCAGCGCGTGGTGGCGGAGCGCTTCGTGGATTTTGACCTTGAGGTCACGCTGCTGGCCATCCGGTCCATCGATCCGGCCACGGGCAAGCTGGCCACGTGGTTTAGCGAGCCCATTGGTCACCGCCACGAGAAGGGCGATCTGATTGAGGAGTGGCAGCCTACCGGCATGAGCGAGATTGCGCTGGAGAACGCGCGGTCGGTTGCGGCGCGCATCTCCAATGAGTTGGGCGGGCGCGGCGTGTACGGCGTGGAGCTTTTCGTCGCCGGCGATGATGTTTACTTTTCCTCGGTCTCCCCGCGGCCTTCGGATACGGCGATGCTTACTGCCTATACGCAGCGCTTTTCCCAGTTCGATCTGCACGCCCGCGCTATTCTGGGCTATCCAATCGATGCTACGTTGATAACCCCAGGCGCCAGCATGTTCTTGCACGCGCAGGAGCCGCTTGCCGATGTCGCCTTTACCGGCATCGCCTCCGCCCTCCACTACGCCGAGACGGACGTGAAGCTCTTTGGTAAGCCCGATGCCTATAAGGGGCGGCGCATGGGGCTTGTGACCACGACGGCGGAAACGGTGGAAGAGGCCCGCGACCGCGCCGCATTGGCGGCGCATAAGGTGAGCGTGACCTCGACTCCTGGCTTGCTCGCGCAGGGCGGTGCGCGCGGTATCGACCCGCAAGCGGACAATATGCCCGATATTGAGGTCATTGAATATGAGGGTGGGGTTGAACTCGACCCCAAGCTGACCTCAGGGGTGGACGATACCGACTAGCGCAGCGCCGGCCAGCCCCGCGGCGCAGCGCTGGTTAGCGCTGCGGGCCGGCGTGCTTGACCATCTCGTCCCACTCGACGATCTTGATGCGCTCGCGGCCGTGCGGCTCGCCGGCGGCCTGCTCGGCGGAGTTGAGGCGGTGCCAGCCGTCCCAGGTAGTGACGGCGATATCGCGGCTGCTGAGCAGATCGAGAATTTCCTGCGGATCGCGCTTGGTGGCGGATTCGAGCTCGCCTGCCTTGTAATCCTCTAGCAGCATGCCGGTGGTGTCCTTGGCATCGGATTTAGTATTGCCAATCAAGCCCACTGGACCGCGCTTGATCCAACCGGTGGTGTAGAGACCGGGCAGCTTTTTGCCGTCGACATCGGCAAGCACGTGGCCGCCGTCGTTGGGCATGGTGGCCGAGTCGTCGTTGAAGGGAATGCCCTCGACGGACTGCGGGTGGTAGCCCACAGCGCGGTAGACCGATTGCACCGGCCACTCGGTGAACTTGCCGGTGCCGCTCACGGAGCCATCGCCATTGAGCTGGGTGCGCTCGGTTTTGATGGCGGTGACGTGGCCGTCATCGCCAAGCACCTCTACTGGGGACTCGAAGAAGTGGATGTAGAGCTTGTGTGGGGCATCGCCAGGCTCGCGTATGGCGTAGGACTCTAGGGTCTGGCAGACCAAGTCGGTGGACTTGGCGGCGCGACGAGCTTCTTCTGATGCCTCGTCGTAGATGATGTCCTCTGGGTCCACGATGACCTCGATGGTGGGGGACTCATCGAGCTCCTTGAGCTCCTTCGGCGTGTACTTGGCCTGCGCCGGGCCGCGGCGGCCAAAGACGTGGACCTCCTTGGCGCGGTTTTCCTTCAGGGAAGAGTAGACGTTGTCCGGGATCTCCGTCACCAGCAGCTCATCTGCGGTCTTGGCCAAGATGCGGGATACGTCGAGCGAGACGTTGCCCACGCCCACGACGGCGACGGACTCCGCGGATAGGTCCCAATCGCGCTCGAAGTTGGGGTTGCCGTCATAAAAGCCCACGAATTCGCCGGCGCCGTAGTTACCCTCGAGGTCCTCGCCGGGGATGCCCATTTCCTTATCGGCGGTGGCGCCGGTGGCGAAGATGATGGCGTCGTAGTACTCGCGCATCTCTTCGACGGTGATGTCCTTGCCCACTTCGATATTGCCCAGGAAGCGGATTTCTTCCTTTTCCATGACGTTGTGCAGCGACTGCACGATGCCCTTAATGCGAGGGTGATCCGGGGCGACGCCGTAGCGAATCAAGCCAAAGGGCGCAGGCATCTTTTCAAAGAGATCGATCTGCACGTCCACATCGGACTTTACGAGGAGGTCAGAGGCGTAAATGCCGGCCGGTCCGGAGCCGACCACGGCGACACGCATGGGGCTAGTCATCTGTTTAGGGTGTCCTTTCTTTAGGTTTTCTCACATTCTACGCGGTGGCAGTGCGATAAATGCCACACTGCTCTGAGTTATCTACCCCCAGTTTAGGAGGTTGCGGAAGGGCGGGGGAGGGGGTGGTTCACGTACAGTGGAGACGTCACCACGTGCTAGTAACTGTGATGTACGGCATAATGTTACGGCGCGTGTTCCAAGTGTTCCCGTGACGGCAAAGGAAAGGTAATCCGCATGTCTGCATCCCAGTCCACAGTGTTAAGCTCCATCGGCCGCGGCTTCGACGGCCTCGATATTCCTGCCTTGGCGGATAGCCTTGGCGCTGAACTGCTCCGCTTAGAAGATTTCGACCCCACCGTGGCGGATGTATTGGCCAACGCGCCCACCGCTACTGCCGATGCCCTCCTGGTCCAAGGCACCGGCGAGATCTCCTTCGACGCGGAGGTCGCCGCCGCGCTGGGCTTGCCGCTGGTCATTATCTCCGGCGCCCCAGAGCGCGCCGCGGAGCTGGCACAGCGCAAGGCCGAGTCCCTGGGCGCCACCGTCGCAGGCGTTTTCACCGACTTGGAGGCCGTGCCCGGTGCGTTGAGCGCCGCAGAGGAGGCCACACCCGTCATGTCCGCGGACCTCTTCCAGAAGCAACTCATCGACCAAGCCAAGTCGGCTGGATCACACATCGTCTTGCCCGAGGGCGATGACGACCGCATCCTTGAAGCTGCCGATGCTTTGCTCCGCGATGAGGTTGCCCGGCTGACCATCCTGGGCAAGGAATCCGATATCCAGGCCCGCGCCAAGGAGCTGGGTCTGGATGTCTCGGGTGCCGATATCATCGACCACCTGGAATCGTCGCTTGCGGAGGAATTCGCCGCCGATTTCGCGGAACTGCGCAAGAAGAAGGGCGTGACCCTAGAGCAGGCCCGCGAGACCATGCAGGACATCTCCTACTTCGGCACCATGATGGTGCACAAAGGGCTTGCTGATGGCATGGTATCCGGCGCCGCCCACACCACCGCCCACACCATTAAGCCGTCCTTCCAGATCATCAAGACCAAGCCGAATGCTTCGGTGGTCTCCTCCATCTTCCTGATGGTCATGCGCGGGCGCCTGTGGGCCTTCGGCGACTGCGCCGTGAACCCGAATCCGACTGCGGAACAGCTGGGCGAGATTGCCGTGGTTTCCGCGCAAACCGCGTCCCAGTTCGGCATCGATCCGCGCGTGGCCATGCTGTCCTACTCCACCGGCGCTTCCGGCACCGGCCCGGATGTCGAGCGCGCTATCGAGGCCGTCGAGGCCGCCAAGAAGCTGGACTCCTCGGTGAAGGTGGATGGCCCGCTGCAGTTCGACGCCGCCTGCGATCCTGGCGTTGCCGCGAAGAAGATGCCGGATTCTGATGTCGCGGGTAAGGCCAATGTCTTCGTCTTCCCCGACCTGGATGCCGGCAATATTGGCTATAAGACCGCGCAGCGCACCGGCGGCGCCTTAGCCGTGGGCCCCATCCTGCAGGGCCTGAACAAGCCGGTCAACGATCTGTCCCGCGGCGCTACCGTTCCAGACATCATCAATACCGTTGCCATTACCGCTATCCAGGCTGGAGAGAAATAAATGTCATACGTACTGGTCCTTAACTCGGGATCTTCGTCCATCAAGTTTCAGCTGGTGGACCCAACCGCTAGTGCCACCGATGATCCACTCGTCTCTGGCCTGGTGGAACAGGTTGGCGAGCCGAGCGGCGCCATTACCGTCAATGTCGACGGGGAAAAGGTCACCGAAGAATTAGAAGTTCCCGATCACTCCTTCGGCCTAAAACGCGCCTTTGACCTGATGGATGATCATCAGGTGGGCCCGAAGGATGTCGATATCATCGCCGTGGGCCACCGCGTCGTGCACGGCGGCCGCCTCTTCTCGGAGCCGCAGCTCATCGAGGATCAAATTGAATCGATGATCGAGGACCTCATCCCGTTGGCCCCGCTGCACAACCCGGCGAACCTGGACGGTATCCGCGTGGCGCGCAAGATCCTGCCAGATATTCCGCACGTGGCGGTCTTCGATACCGCATTCTTTAATACCCTGCCGCCGGCCGCAGCGCTTTATGCCATCAATAGCGACGTCGCCTCCAAATACGATATCCGCCGCTACGGTTTCCACGGCACCTCCCACGAGTTCGTCTCCCAGCAGGTGCCGAAGATTTTGGACCGCGATCCGGAGCATACCCACCAGATCACGCTGCACCTGGGCAATGGTGCCTCTGCGGCGGCCATCCGCAATGGCCGTGCCATCGATACCTCGATGGGCCTTACCCCGCTGGCTGGCCTCGCCATGGGTACGCGTACCGGTGATATCGATCCCGGCATCATCTTCCACCTGGTGCGCCAGGCGGGCATGAGCATCGACGAGATCGATAACCTGCTTAATAAGCAATCCGGCGTCAAGGGCATCGCGGGCGTGAATGACTTCCGTACGCTGCGCGAGCACATCGATAATGGCAATGAAGACGCATGGCTGGCGTATAACATCTACATCCACCAGCTGCGCCGCTTCATCGGTTCCTACATGATTGCTCTGGGCCGCGTGGACGCGATTACCTTCACCGCCGGTGTGGGCGAAAACGACACCGAGGTGCGCCAGGACGCGCTGTACAACCTGGATATGTACGGCATCGACTTTGATAAAGAGCGCAACCTCGTCCGCTCCGATGAGCCGCGGGTCATCTCCACCGATGATTCCCCAGTCAAGGTCTTGGTGGTTCCCACCAATGAGGAGCTGGCCATCGCGCAGAAGTCTGCAGACGTCGCAGCCAAGGCGCGCGAGGAAGGCCTATTTAAGTAGGCCATCTAAGTAGCCGCTAGAAAGTGGTGATGGGCCGGACTTGGTTGGCCAAGTCCACCAGCGCGTAGCGGTGGCGGCTAAACGGGGCCTGGCGGGCAAGAGCCCGCAGGGTCTCGGCAAGGCCGGTGCGCAGGCCGCGCTGGGTAAAGGCGTACTCGAAGAGATCATTGGGCGAGGACGCCCGCGCGAGATCGGCGTTGCGCAGGAAGTTAAGGCCCGCGGAGATAACGGCGATCTTGATTTGGAGGAAGCGCGGCTCGTTGGTGGGGACTTCTTCGAGGCGTCGGGCAGCGCGGCGAATGCGCGATTCAGATAAATCATGCACGATGAGCTGCAGCACGGTGGTCAGAAGCGCCATGCGGAAGTGCCGCGAGGCATTGGGTACCTTATCCAAGGTGGCTACGGATAGCTCCACCTGCCCCTCCGCGCGCAATTGGCGTGCGAGCCCAAAGGCGGAGGACACCGTTGTGGGGTTGGTGGCCCAGACGATGCCGTATAGGCGCATGGAATTAAACCGCAGTGCGCTTGGGTCTTGGGTGACGTGCGACCAGATTTCCGGCTGGCCCTCAAAGGCGGAAGAGGGGAGATCCGCCAGGGTGGTGTAGAGATTGGAGCAGGCACGGGCTACGGTGGCATCGATAAGCGGTGTTTCACTGTAATCAATCTGCTGCAGGATGAGCTCATTGATGGCAGCGATGGCGAGCTTCGGGGCGGCCTCGCCGGGCAATAAGTCCAAAACGGTGGCGAAGTACTCCTGGGCATCGACGTAATCATCGTGCAAGAGCTCCGTAATGCCGGCGTACCACTGGTAGCGCCAGTCCCGGCCCAGGCGGTCCTCGATGGAGCCCAACCACTGGCGCGCCTCGTCGGTATAACCCAGGTCAATCATGGAGCGCACCACGCCGAGGGGAATCTCGGCGGAATGCTCGTATTCCGGGGTGCGCATGGCCTGGCGCAGGGTCTCAAGTGCTTCCTGCGGCTCGGCATACGAGGTACCTTGCAGCAGGCTGGCGCCGACATCATCGCGGTCTACCAGGGGCGTCGGCAAGGCGGAGACGACCTCAGGGGCGGTGATTTGGATGGTGCGATCGATGCCATCGATAAGCTGATCCGTGCGAAAGACCAGGTGCTTCGTGCCAAAGGTGGTACGTTGCGGCGAGAAGAGCGAGTGCTGGGAGGGGTACTGACGGCCGTCACGGATGGCAAGGACCTCGCGCAGCACGCCGTAGAGCTGGGTGCGCAGCTCCTTGATGGAACTAAACCGGCGCTGCGGATCGCGGTGGGTGGCGCGCAGCAGCAGGCGGTAGAGGGAAAGGAAGCGGCGCAGTTCCGGCTCCTTGGACGGGTTGGGGATGCCGGGGAGGAAGACGCCGTCCTCGCTGGGCAGCTTGAGGCACAGCGCGGCCAGGGTGCGGCCGATGGTATAGATATCGCTGGCGATGGACGGACCCCTGGAGGCGACCTCCGGGGCCTGAAAGCCCTGGGTACCGTAGATAAACCCGAAGGCCCCGATGCCGGAGACCGCACCCAGGTCAATGAGCTTGACCTGGTCCTCGGTGACGATGATGTTATCCGGCTTCAGGTCGTTATAGACCACGCCGCGCGAGTGCAGGTACTCCAGCGCCGGCAGGATTTCCAGGATATAGCCAATGGCAATGTCAACGGGCAAAAGCTCGTTGGGCTGCTTATTGCGCCTGCTTCTTAGCGATGGCCCGCCCACGTACTCCATGACGATGAATCCACCGGGCACGCGGTCATCGTCGATGAAGTTAAAAATCTTGACGATGCCCGGGTGGGTAATGTCTGCCAGAAACTCGCGCTCGGCTTCGGCAGCGGCCGTCTCATCGGCTGACTTTTGCGCCTGCATGCCCTTGAGCACGACCACGCGCCCGGAGACGTAATGGTCATTGGCCAGGTAAATCCAGCCCATGCCGCCGTGGGCGATGACGCCGAGGATTTCGTATTGCTCCGCGACCATATCGCCCGGTTCCAGCTGCGGCGGCGGGACCTTCTTGCCCTTGATCTTCTCTGAGGGATCGATGAGGGCAGCGGTGGGATTGGCCGGGGTGATAAACGGCAGGCGCACCATGCCATCAGCAACCGGCCGCTCGGTGCGCTGCGTGCCGCGGCGCTCGCGGAAGGTATCGATCGCCTGCCGGCGCGAACGCTCCGAGGATTTTTCCTGGGCCGTTTTTTCATCGCGTTCGCTCTCGCGCTGGGCGCGGATATTCTCTAGGTCCGCGAGCAGGCTGGAGAGGTGATCCGGGTCGATGGATCCATCGTCGTCTTCATCATCATCGGCGAAGGGATCGAAGGCTACCGCCGAAGTCCTCGGATCCTCCCGGTGCTCGATGGGCTCGCTGGCGAACGGGTCATACGCCACGGCCGCCGTGCCCACTCCGCCGGTTTCGCCGTCATCGTCGCTCTCATCGGCGTCGTTGCCGTTCCGCGCGCCCTGAGCTGAGGCGCCCTGGCCCGCTGTGGCCCGGTCAGCAGCGTTTGGGCCCGCACCGTTTGGGCCAGTCGTACTGCCGTCCGCTGTACGCCTACCCGTGGCCTCCGTATTCGGGAAGGCAGCGGCAGGGGCCGTGCCGGGAACCTGCGCTGCGGCGGTATCAACGTCAGCTTCGCTAGTGCCTTTATTTCTCTTGCCAGCGTTATGAGTGGTGGCAGCCGTATCGGCGCCGGTGCTGCGGTTGGCAGCGTTGGGGCCAGCAGCGGCGGTATCCGGACCAGCGGGGTCGGCGGCGTCGGCTGTACTGGCTGCGTCAGGGGAGTCGGCAGCGCCGAGATCGCGGTCCTGGCTGCGGTCTTGGTCAGGTTCTTGGCCGTGGTCAGCGTCGCGGTAAGAAGACTTGGTGGGCTTTCGGAATTGGCGTTGGGTATCGAGGTTTTCGGGCTCTAGGTATTCGAGCTCGTCTTCGCTGAAATTCGGGTTATGCTTCATGACTTATCTTCCTCGATGTATGTACCCGATGGCAGGGTGGGCTCGTCTAGGTAAGCGCCGAGCCACGTATCAAAGATGTCGGACCACGTCCCGTCGCGGCGGATGCGCTCCAAGGTGGAATTGACCTGGCGCAGCAGCGGGCGGGTGTCATGATCCTTACTAGGGCGGCGCGCGGCAACGCCGTAATTCTCGGTCTTTAGGGGCTCGCCCACGATGGAGGTATAGGAATCCTGCGCAGCCATGCCGGAAAGCAGGGCATCATCAACCACCACGCCATCGGCCTGGTTGAGCTGCAGCGCCATGAGGCAATCGCCCCAGGAGCGGGTGATGAGGATATCGGACTTGGGGGCGCGCTCGCGGATGGTATCCAGCGCGGTGGAACCGCGCACCCCGCACAGCCTTTTGTCTTCCGCATCATCGATGGAATTCATCCCAGAGCTGGTAAGCACCAGCATGCGGGTCTGCGTGGTCATATAGGGAATGGAAAAGGCTACTTCCTTCTCGCGTTCGGGGCTAATGGTCATGGTGCGCACGATGATATCGACGGTGCTATTATCCAGCGCCGCGGTGCGGTTGGAGGATTCGACGAAGCGGAAATCCACCTTATTGGGATCGCCGAAGATATCGCGGGCAATCTCGTGGGCGATATCGACCTCGAAGCCGCGGACATCGCCGGAGGCGGCATCGCGGTAGCTCAACAGGTTATTGGAGCGGTCTACGCCCACGATAAGGCGCCCGCGCTTGACGATGTCCGGCACCCGCTCCTTCGCCGTTTTGCCATCCGGCCGGTAGGTGCCTTTGAGTTCGGTATCGTCTTCCTTCTTAGGTGTGGTGCTGCCGGCTTCTTCTATGGCGGAGCCCTCTGGCAGCGGCGGTCCGGGGCTGGCATCGAGTGCCTGTTGTTCGGGCGATTCCAGCGGGGGAGCGGAGCGAATATCGCAGCCGGCCAGCGCGAGGACACTGCAGGTGGCAATGATGGCGGTAAGGGGTGCTCGGTAGCGCATTAGAGGTACTCCTGCAGTCGGGGACGAATGCCCAGCCACACCGCGAAGATGGCGCACAGGGTGAGCAGGAAGACGGCGGAGGAGACCGCGGTCATGGCGGTTAGCCCGCGCTCCAAGTAGGTGCGCATGGCGATGCGCGCCTGGCCGATGAGTTCCGAAAGCTCGCTATCGAGCTCATTAAAGGACTGCGCGGCGGTGGTTTCGCCATCCTCAGGATCCGTGATGGTGGCCTGGTAGACCGCCTCATCGTAGTCGCCCTCGCTCAGCGCCTCCATGAGTTTTTCGTGCGAGTCTTGCCACTTTTCGGTGGCGGCGCGGGCGCTGTGGATGAGCTCGGGATCGTTGACCTCGACGTCATCATCATGCAGCGCGCTTTCATAATCCCCCAGCGCCTTTTCAATGGAATCTACCGATCCGGAAAAGCGCTCGAGCGTATCTTCCTCAGAGGAGCGCAGCACCAGCGCGAGGGTTTCTGAGGTGCGCGCCTGCTGCGCCTCAATGCGCGAGGCCGTCAGCGAATCCCACGGGCGCGAGGCGGTTTCAAAGCCCTGGTGGCCGGTGGACCAGGTGGCCAAATTAGACAGCGCGACCCAGAAAATGGCCAAGAAGAGCAGCACCGTTGCGGTTAAAAAGCCGCGGTTAAACCGGCGGCGGGTCTGGCGCCACAGCCACCACTGCGCCACGATGAGGAAGAAGACCGCGGCTAAAAGGCCAGATAGCGGCACCCACTGCGGTGAGGTGAGCTTTTGCTGCTCTTGGTTGACCTTTGCGGTGGTCAGCTGGAAGAGCTCGGAGGCCGCAGGCAGGATGTGCTCGCGCATGAGCGAGGAGGCATTGGACATATACGAGTTAGCCACGGCATTGCCGGCGCGGTGGTTCGAGCGCGCCTTTTCAATCATCGCGGTATAAATGGGCAGCTCGCGCTGGATGAAGGTGACGAGGTCGCGCACGCGGGCATCGTCAGGCGTGGTGCCCAGGACGGATTCGGTCGCGGCAATGGAGGCGGCGTCGATGGCATCGTTATAGCGCTCGCGGTTGCCCTCTGATTCCACGCCGGCCTGCACGAATCCGGTGGTGGCGATGGTATCTGCCACCGATAGGGAGCTATAGAGGTGGTGGGCCGCATTGGACATCGGCTCGGTGGTGTTGAGCAGCTCGTCGAGGTCGGAGTGGCGGGCGGCGGAAGACTGGGACATCGACAAGCCGGCGGCTCCTAATGCCACTGTGAGGATCAGGGTGACGGTAAAAAGCTTGCCCGGGGTGGTGGAGGCGAAGTAATAAAACCGCCGCAGCAGGCGCGCCGGGCCCGCGAACCATTCCATGGCGCGGTGGGTGAGCCCGCTTAGGGCCGGGCGAGAGGGCGCGGTAACCTCATCCAGCCAGTGATCGCTGGGGTGAGCGTCCTCATCGCGCTCTGACTCTACCCGCACTGCCTGCTCAGTCATTTACTTAGAATAACGCCCCCAGTGTGCTGGGCGCCACCATTTACCCGCGTGTGTGGCTAGGATAGGAAATATGCATAACCCTCACAGTGGAGACGGCTGGGCGGCGGGCCCCAGTGGCATTCGCGTATGGGGAAAATTCGGTGCCGCCGGCCTCTTCCTCGTCGCCGGTCGCGAGGTGCTGCTGCAACACCGTGCCGCGTGGACCAATAACGGCAATACCTGGGGGATTCCCGGCGGCGCGCGGGACTTGCAAGAAACACCCACCCAGGCCGCGCTGCGGGAAACGCATGAGGAGTGCGCCATCGCGCCTGCCGATGTCGAGGTGCTCGACACCCAGGTAACGGCCGGGCCCTATCCTCCCGCGGGGGATTTGCCGGGGGAATGGACCTATACCACCGTGTTAGCGCGCACCCGCAGCGGCCTGCGTCTGCCCACCACCGCCAACGAGGAATCGCACGAGCTGCGCTGGGTGGGCCTGGATGAGGTGGAAAACCTGCCGCTTATCGCGCCATTTCGCCACGCCTTTCCCGCCCTGCGGCAGCGGGTGGAAAAACTGTACCGGTAAAGTATCCAAAATTATGGCACTGTAGTGCTCATGATTGAAGTACAGGGACTGACTAAGGATTACGGGTCTGTCCGCGCGGTTGAGGATCTCACCTTTCAGGTAAAGCCCGGTGTGGTCACCGGCTTCTTGGGGCCCAATGGTGCCGGCAAATCCACCACCATGCGGATGATCGTGGGCTTGGACGAGCCCACGGCGGGCGAGATTCGCGTAAACGGCAAACCCTACCGCGACTTGGAGCACCCGCTGCGCGAGGTGGGCGCGCTTTTGGATGCGAAGGCGGTACATCCCAACCGCACGGCCGCGAATCACCTGAAGTGGATGGCGGCGGCCAATGGCATTCCCGCCTCCCGCGTTGATGAGGTGCTGGGGCTGGTGGGGCTTTCCGATGTCGCCGGTAAGAAAGCCGGCGGCTTTTCCCTCGGCATGGGCCAGCGCTTGGGCCTTGCGGGCGCCCTATTGGGCGATCCGGGAATCCTCATCCTGGATGAGCCAGTCAACGGCCTAGATCCAGAAGGCATCCGTTGGGTGCGCCAGCTCGTGCGCGCGCTGGCTGCAGAAGGGCGCACCATTTTGATTTCCTCCCACCTCTTGTCCGAGATGGCCCAGACGGCTGACCACCTCGTGGTCATTGGCAAGGGGAAGATGGTTGCGGATAAGCCCACCCACGAGTTCGTCCGCGGCCACTCGCAGTCCTTGGTGTATGTGCGCTCGAACCACCTCCCGGAATTCGGTGAAGCCCTAAAGAAGGAGGGCGTTTCCTTTACCGAATCGAAGGACGAGGAGGGCCGCCCGCGGCTCGAGGTCATCAACCAGACCCCCGAGTTCGTGGGCGAGCTGGCTTATTCCACTGGGGTGCCGCTGCACGAGCTCACCCTGAAAAGCGCTTCGCTGGAGGATGCCTTCATGGATCTCACTGGCGATGCCGTGCAGTATCACGCAGGCACGCCTGGTGCCTCGGGCGCGCAGGCAGGTCAGTCGGGCCAGGCAGGCCAGCCCGGTCAGTCCGGTGGGTTCGCCCGCCCCAACGAGCAGGAGGTTTAATCCGCCATGTTGAATATCTTGAAATCCGAGTGGATTAAGCTGCGCACCACCCGCTCCTTCTGGTGGACCACCGCGCTATTTCTCCTATTTTCCTGGGGCTGGGCCGGTGTCAGCGCTGCGTTTATGGAGCCACTCGATCCGGAAGCCGTTGATATGGGCTTCCAGCTTATTAGTCCCGAGTTCACCATCGTATTCTTGGGGACCCTAGGCCTGCCGGTGCTGATGATTCAGGCCATCATGCTGGTGACCACGGAATACCGCTTCGGCACCCAGTCCATTACCTTCATGGCCTCCCCGCGGCGCTGGAGCGTGGCCGTGGCCAAGCTGGTCTTATACGCGGTCATCGCGGCCGTACTGACCTTCATTGGTGTGGTGGGCGCGTACCTGCTTACGGATCTGTTTGCCGATAGCTCCATTTCCGCCACCTTCGACCCCTGGAACGATGAAGTCGGCCGCGAGCAGCTGTGGAAGTACCCACTGGCCGCGGGCCTCCTGGTGGCCTTTGCCCAAGGCATCGGCATGCTCATTCGCCAGACCGCGGGCTCTGTGGCGCTGGGCCTTATTTTGTACTTGGGCGTGGATCAAATCGTCAGCATGATGCCGGTGGTAGGCGATAAGATTGGTAGCTACATGCCCTTTACCGCTTTCCAGAACTGGCTATTCAATACCCCAGTGGATAACGCACTGTGGACCGAGGCCGCAGGCAGCGGCATCGTATTCTTCATCTGGGCCGCGGTGTTGTGGGCCCTTGGCGTGCTGGTGCTGCACAAGCGCGATGCTTAGGCGAGGATATCGTGTTTGTAGAGAGGAAGCTTTAATTAATCTGTGAACCCTCCGGGCGAAGTTATTCGGGTTCGTCCAGTGTGGGTAGGTCTGTTGTTTGAGACCTGACTGGTAACCGGCTGATTGTGATCAGCCGGTTATTTTTTATTAGTGGTGATTAATGGCTGCCTCAGAAAACAGCCTTTCCAGGTGGGAGAATGGTTGAGGACCCTATGGATGAGCGCATATCGCAAATTAAACTCTGAACGCCTTTAAATATAATTCTATTTTATCGGAAATGCAGTTTAAATATTGTCTATGTGCTGAAAATATTTTTCTTTTTTGTTAAGGTGGGAAGAGAAGGAAAGAGATTGTGTAGAGCAATTTAGCCAAGTTTATCTGAAGGAGTGATAAAAGTGTCCGACGAAATTCTTCCTGATTCTGTTGAGAAGTTTGTAGCCCCGACTATCGCGGACGCAGCATTAGTGGGAGGTGGGGTAGCCGCAACTACCCCTCCAGCTAAGGCACAAGGTCCTGTGGGTAACGCTGCTGAAGTAGTTAGCCACATGAAGCCCGATGGGGCCCGTGCACACTCTATTGTTAACGAAGTCAATGCAGCAAGGGCGGATCATGGTTTAAATCCCGTGACAGAAAACCCTGCGTTAAACAATATCGCTCAAGACTGGGCCGACCATTTGGTGGGAACAGGGGATTTGCAGCATCGGCCAAATCACTGGGAAACCTATCCGGATAGTATTCCTGCCGGTGGCGAAAACGTCCTTCAAGCATGGGATGATTTCGCAGATGCGAAGCTGGTGAATATGTGGCTGAATTCTCCCAGCCACAGGAAGATTTTGCTAGATCCAGAAGCGAAAACGGTTGGTACGGGCATTGCCGTTGGGGCGAATGGTGAGCTTTTTGCCGTACAGAATTTTGGACGTTAAAGAAGTTCCTTTTGTAATCCTCTTCGGAATAGGAGCGATATGATCACTCTTGTATTCCCTAAGCTTTTGATACGCTCTCGCGCATAGGCAATGTCAAAATCTAGGATCAGGCTTTACAGTAAAAAGCAATAGACAAGAGGGAAATCTGCGGAGAATTCGGCGTATCTTTCGCAATTAGTTCCAATAATTAACGCCGATCCGGAGTCAATTAAGTGGACTACAAACTCATCTCTGCGGTAATGCCGTGCGCGGTTCAACGCGGGATGTTCTACTTTGGCTCTACAACAGAAGGCTTGTTTTAGATATCCTATGAGCGGACTATTGGGGCATCGGCAAGCAAAGCTTATTGCAGTGCCGAGGTCAGCCGCATGACGTTATCGACGTAGCGGCGGACAAAACCGCGCTGGTTCCACTCCTCTAGGGTGAGCTCGTGGCAGACCGCGCGGTAATTGGCGGCGAGCTGGTTGAACTGGGCGAGGAGATCGCCTTTGGCCACGAGCATGGTGGTCTCATAGTTGAGACCGAAGGAGCGCGGGTCCATATTGGATGAGCCGAACATGCACAGCGGATTGAACTCCTGGTCATCCGGATCCGTGATGATGAACTTGGAGTGCAAGACGTAGGGGTAGGGGAATTGGTAGATATGCACCCCGGCCTCAAGTAGCGCTTGGTAATACGAGGACTGGGCGTGGTTGACCATGAATTGGTCCGCGGTATCGGAGACATAAAGCTCCACGTCCACCCCGCGGTAGCAGGCGGTGGTGACGGCCTCTAAGAGCGATTCATCCGGCACGAAATACGGCGAGCACAGCACGAGTCGCTGCTTGGCGTGGTGCACTAGGGAGTTAAACATGCGCAGGTTGGGCTCGGTGGTATAGCCGGGGCCGGATGGGATCATCTGCAGGTAGTTGGCATCGACGGTTTGGGCATCATCATACGGCAGCTCATCTAGCGGGAGGTTCTCGCCGGATTCGGTGTACCAATCCACCGCGAAGACCGCGGTCATGGCGGTGACGATGGGGCCAGACAGTTCCACCATGTAATCGATCCAGAAGCGGTCCTTGGTTTTATATTGGCGCTTGATCAGGTTGATGGAACCGATAAAACCTACCTCGCCATCGATGATGACGAGCTTGCGGTGGTTGCGCAGATCTGGGCGGCGGAAGCGGCCCTTATGCAGCTGGATGGGCAGCATGAGGCGCCAATCCACGCCGATTTCCGTGAGCCTATCCCCCAGCGAGGAATAACCCTTGTACTTAAAACTGCCAATCTGATCCAGCAAAAGGCGAACCTTGACGCCGCGGGCGGTGGCGCGGGCGAGGGCCTGGAAAAATACATCCGTGGTCTCATCCCAGGATTGGATATAGACCTCGATGGAAACGTATTTTTCGGCGCGGTCCACGGCCGCGGCGATGGAGCGAATGCATTCATTATAATCCGCATGCAGGCCCAAGTTGTGGCCAATGAGCGCCGGAAAGCCGGTCAGCTCGCGGTTGAGCTTGATGACGGATTCCACTTCCGTCGACAGGATGTCCTTGGGATGATCCGGGGTGCGGGCGGAAATATCTTCAAGACGTTCATTGGCCTCTTGCTGAATGCGGTGGCGGCGCCGGTTGATATACGGCGAGCCCATGAGCAAAAACAGCGGCAGGCCAATGACGGGTAGCACCAAAATAGCCAGCAGCCATGCCGTGGAATTGGAGGGCCGGCGGCCTTCTGGCACGAAGCCCACGGCGATGATCTTGATGGAATAATCAATGATGAGGAAGAGCAGCTGCCAGAAGCTGAGATCGAGCGACCAGGTCATTTAATGCACGGAATCGAAATCGGGCAGATCGAAATCTGCATTGAGCGGGCAGTGATCGGAGGTCTTCTCGCCAGCGCGTTCTTCCATGTCTACGCGCGCGCCGGTGACGTGTTTGGCCAGCGGCGGCGAGGCCAGCTGGAAATCGATGCGCATGCCCTCGTTCTTGTGAAAGCGCATCCCCTTGTAATCAAAGTAGGTATAGCGCTGGTCTTCGGTAAAACGCCGCGTGACCTCTTCGAGGCCGGCCTCCTCGAGCATCTGGAAGGCGGCGCGCTCGGGTTCGGTAACGTGCGTCTTGCCGCGGAAGGCCTCGATATCCCATACGTCCTCATCGCGCGGGGCGATATTGAAATCGCCGGTTAGAAGCAGCTTAGATTGGGCGCGCCCCGCGACGTAGCGGGAGAGCTGGTAGAGAAAGTCCAGCTTGTAGTCATAGTGACGGTCCGTAATTTCGCGGCCGTTGGGAATATACAGCGACCAGATTTCTACCCCGCGGATGCGCGCACCAAGCGCCCGGGCTTCACGGTTCTGGGGCTTTTCAGGATCCTTGGAAAAACCAGGTTGGTGGGGGAATCCGGTAAAGACTTCTTCCGGTTCCTCCTTGGAAATGATGGCCACGCCATTCCACTGGTTCAGTCCATGGCAGGTGACATGGTACCCGGCATCCTCGAAGGCCTGGCGGGGGAATTTATCGTCCTTGACCTTGGTCTCTTGTAGGCACAGCACGTCAATGTCGTGCGTGTGGAGAAGATCCAGCGCCCGCTGGATGCGGGTGCGAACGGAGTTGATATTCCACGTGGTGATGCGCATGGATAATACAGTACCGCGCGGGCAATGGCCCGGACTAGTCCAGGCCGCGGCCGGCGGGCTAGGCGGACTAACCCAGCTGGGGCTAGTCGCGCAGACGGGCGTAGATCTGGCGGTGCTGCTCGATGAACCCCAGCTTTTCGTACAGGCGAATGCCGGCGGTATTAGAAGCTAGGACATCGAGGTAGGCGTGCTGCGCGCCCTGGTCGCGCCCCCAGCGCAGCATGTGCTGGCCCAAGAGAGCACCCAAACCTTGGCGGCGATGCGCGGGTGCTACCTCCACGGCGGAGTATCCCAGCCAGGCGGTGCCGTCGCCGGATTCGGTGATGGTGCCGCGGGTGATGGCAACGGTTTCGCCGCCAATAATGAGCCGCCCAAAGCCCATCGTGCCCTCGATGCGGGCGCGCAGGTACTCCAAGGCCTGGGCAGGCAGCGCCTGGCCACGGAAGTGGTACATCTGCAGCCACGCGTCATCGGGCTGGTCATCGATGCGGAGCTCCGCGCCGCTGGGGTGTGCGCCCGGGACCTCGGCAGATAGGTCTGCGAGATCGCGCAGGACCATGACGAGGATTTCGGGTTCGGTCTCCCAGGTGGCATGGGCAAGCAGGCGCTCTGCGGGCTTGCCAATGCGCTCCGGGATGAGCAGGCGCACCGGGAGATCGTGGCGGCGGTAGAACTCCGTGATTTCCGCCAGCGGGACCGGGTTAAAGCCCGCGGAGGGCCCGAGTGGGACGGCGGAATTGGACCGGCCCGTCACGCCATCGCCGGCGCGCATGAGCCAGGAGCCGTCCGAGGTCCACGTGTGCTCCTTGCCGGGAAAGGCCTGGGCGGTGGCATATTCGACGGCGCGAATATCGGAATTACGCACCATGCGCGGCGAGAGGCGTTTGATAATTTTCAGCTGCTCAGGCGCGATCTCCACGGCCTCGAGGTCAGAGGGATAGCCGCCGACCTGCTGCGGGCGGATGACCAGTGGCTTAAGGCTGAGGACGTGGCCAATGACATCGCTGTGCACATCACCAAAATCGCGCCGGGCCACGACGCGATCGCCTACCTGCACGTCATCGGAACGAAAGATGCGAGACATGATTAATCGTCGTGCCCGAAGGGATCTTCGTCTTCACCCGGCATCCAGGTGTAGCCCGGCTCAGTCCAACCATTGCGCTTAATGGCCTTCTTGGCCTGCCGCTTGTAGCGGCCGATGAGGGTATCGGTATAGACGTAGCCATCGAGGTGACCGGTCTCGTGCTGCAGGCACCGGGCAAAAAAGCCGTAGCCCTCCACGGTAATGTCGTTGCCGTGCTCGTCCTTGCCGGTCACGCGCGCCCAGTCGGCACGGCCGGTGGGAAAGCCCTCGCCCGGCACGGAGAGGCAGCCTTCGTCATCGGAGCCGTCATCGGCAGGCATGGTCTCTGGAATCTCGGAGGTCTCCAGCACCGGGTTGATAACGCACCCCTTGCGCATGCCGGCCTTGTCCGCGGGCAGCTCGGTGCCATCGGGGCCTTCGGTATCCGGGCAGTGGTAGACGAAGAGCCGCTTGCCGATGCCCACCTGGTTCGCAGCCAAGCCCACGCCATGGGCAACTTCCATGGTCTCGTACATGTCCGCGATGAGTTGTTGCATCTCTGGGCTGGAAATCTCGGATTCTTCCACCGGCGTGGTGGGCTGATGAAGCACGGGGTCGCCGTGGATAACGATGGGGCGAATAGTCATGCTTTACAGTTTAGGCATGAACCCCTTGTCTGACCTAGACGCCGCCATCTTAGATTTTGAGGAAGCCACCCCGCGCAGCATTGGCCGCAAGGAAGAGGCCATTCGTGCGCAGCTGGATATCTCGCCGGTGCGCTATCACCAACGGCTGAACCTGCTTCTTGATGTCCCTGCTGCCGCCGAATCCCATCCCCTCTTGGTGGCGCGGCTGAAGCGCCTGCGGGAGGAGCGTGAAAATACGCGGCGCGCCGCGCGGGGAAATACCCCACCGCGTTAGAACCGGCTACTAATGTTACTGAAGTGACTAAAGAGAATCCGGATAATCTATACGACCAGCAATTCGACGACGCCGCTGGCGATGCCGCCGCGGCCGATTACGGCGATGCTTATTATGACGACGCCTACGACGACGCTGCTGCCGCTGGCGCTGCAGGTGCCGGAGCAGGAGCCGCTGCGGCCGGAACCGGCGGCGGTGGGGGAGGCGCCCACGCTAAGAAGGGCGGTTTACCACTGCGCGGGCTTGCGATGGTGTTGATCGCCGTGGCCGTGATGCTCGGCCTGTGGGGCCTTTATGCCATGACCTCAGAAGACGACGATTCGACCGTAGCTTCTGATTCCGAGCAGTCGAAGTCAGACGGTTCAGCTAATGGAGGCCAGGAGGGCAATGGCGCCGGGGGTCCTGCCGCGGATGGCGCGCGCGACGATGGCTCCCGCGACGGGGCCAATAACCAACCGCCGCGCGAAGGCGAGGGCGATAACGCGCACCCGAACGGCGACGCCAAGGACGAAGCCAACCGCGATGCGGGCCGTGAGGACGGTGCGCGCGGCGAAGATTCCGACCGCACCGGGGATGCAGCCCGGGCCGGCGGCAACGACGCGCCGTCCGCTGCGCGCGACCGCAATGACATTAAGGTCAGCGTGCTCAATAACTCCGGTGAATCCGATAAGGCCAAAAACGAAGCAGATGTGTTGAAGGACGGTGGCTTCAAGGTGGGCTATGTGGGCAACCTGCCAGGCGACGTGTTGACCGTGCCCAAGACCACCGTCTTCTATCCAGAAGGCGATGCCTCCGCAGAGTCCCTGGCCAGGGAAGTTGCCGCGCGCTACCAGGCAGAAGTCAAGCCTATGAATAGGGACCTGCCCAAGGAAGCCACCGAGGACGGAGCCGTCGTGGTCGCCCTCGCAGTCCCACAGGCCTAAATAAAATTCATGGAATATTACCGCCTACCCGTTAAGCTGGACAGGTGAAGATTCCGGCAGAAGTATTCGCCCGTTCCCCCGAGCCCACGCTCGGGGTGGAATGGGAAGTCGCGCTCGTGGACCGCGACTCGCGCGATCTCGTCCCGCGTGGTGCTGAGCTCATTGATCTCGCTACTGCCGCCCACCCCGATATTCACGTGGAAAAAGAATTCCTCCAGAATACGGTGGAACTAGTCACGGGCATTTGCTCCACGGTGCCGGAAGCCATTATGGAGCTAGGAACTTCGCTGGCCGCCGTGGAAGAAGCCGCGGCCAAGCTCGGCATCGATGTGTGGGCCTCTGGCGGGCACCCGTTTACGGATTTCCGGGAAAACCCGCTTTCAGATAAACCCAGCTATCAAGAGATCATCGCCCGCACCCAGTATTGGGGAAAGCAGATGCTGCTCTGGGGTACCCACGTCCACGTGGGCATCAGCCACGAGGACCGCGTCTGGCCCATCATCAATGCGTTGATGACGAAGTACCCCCACCTCTTGGCCATTTCTGCGTGCTCGCCGGGGTGGGAAGGATTGGACACGGGCTACGCCTCCAATCGCACGATGCTCTATCAACAGCTGCCTACCGCAGGCATGCCCTACCAGTTCTTCACGTGGGACGAGTGGCAGTCCTATATGCGGGATCAGGCGATTTCCGGGGTCATCAATCACACCGGCTCGATGCACTTTGATATCCGCCCGGCCTCGAAGTGGGGCACCGTAGAGGTCCGCGTATCCGATGCCACCTCGAACCTGCGGGAGCTATCCGCAGTCGTCGCGCTAACGCACTGCTTGGTCGTGCACTATGACCGCATGATTGATGCCGGCGAGGAGTTACCCGTCTTGCAGCCGTGGCACGTGGCGGAAAATAAGTGGCGCGGTGCGCGCTACGGCATGGATGCCCTCGTTATTACCTCGCGCGATACGGACGAGGCCTGGGTCAAAGATGAATTGGCCCAGATGGTAGAAGAACTAACGCCCTTAGCCCGCGAGTTAGGCTGTGCGGAGGAGCTGGCCTTGGTGCATGAAATCATCGAAGGCGGCGCCGGATACGAACGCCAACGCCGCCTCTTCCAAGAAACCGGCAGCTGGCGCGACGTCGTCGAAGAAACCTGCCGCGAGCTTCACACCTACCGGCCGGTGCGCTAATTAGCTAACCGATCGCCGACTGGGCCTGCGCACTCAGTGATCGCACGCCTAGAGCCGCACTGGAAGTAGCTGGGCGCGGCCGACGCGGCGGCGCGGAGATGGCTGCTGCAGCCCGCGGCGGCGTGCCGCTAGTCGTTATCGAGTGCGTGGCGGCCACCGTAGGACGGGGGAGCCGGAATATCGGTATAGCCCTCGGTGGACGGAAACTCGCGGGTCTCAGGGTTAAATACCGGGAACTGTGCGGTTTCGTCGGTAGTGGCAGAACCCCGTGCGGCAGCACCGGCTGTCTGAGTGTGCTGCGGCTGAGCATGCTCCTGCTGGGCGTGCTGGGGCTGGACGTGGTGCTGTGGTTGGGTAGCGTTCTGTGCCGCGTGCCGTCCGCTGGGAGCGTCTTCCTCGCTGGGTTGGGTGCCGGGGATAAATCCCCACAGCGCATAAAAGGAGATGTAGAGGATGCCGGAGCCGGTGAAAAAGAGCAGAGCCCAAGGCTGGAAGTCCACATGGTTCAGAGAGCGGTTGGAGGCTTCGAGCCAAAAAGCTGCGGAGACAAAGGGCAGGAGCACCACGCACATGGCCGCGAAGGAAATGAGTGCTGCTACTTGCGCGCCGATAACACCGCGCAAACGCTTGCCCAGTGCCTGGTTGACGGAGATGAGAACCACGATAGCCAGCGGGAAGATCCAGACCCAGTGGTGGTACCAGGAAAAGGGCGAGACCAAGCATGCGCTAATGCCGGCAATGGACACGGCGGCGGAGTTATTCTTGTGCTTCATCGCGGTGCGCAGGGCCAGGCAGGTCAAGACGAAGACGACCGCGACAGCGGCGAGCCACATCCAGCCGCCGTCGATGCCCCAGGCGCGCACCATGACTGAGCGAATGGATTGCGCACCAGGGTTGGTGTGTTCACCCACGCGCGAGGAATTAAAGATGGCATCGGTCCAGAACACCCCGGCATCCGGAATGGTGACGAAACCAATCGCAACGGTCACCGCGAAGGTAAGGACGGAGATAACCGCCTGCCACCAGCGCCTCTGGAAAAGGAGCACTAAGCCCATAAAGGCTGGGGTGAGCTTCAAGCCTGCGGCGAGGCCGATGCCAATTCCTGGCAGTGCCCACTTCTTTGGAATGACGTCGAGGGCAACCAAGAACATCAAAAAGACGTTGATCTGGCCGTAGAACAAGGTGCCGTACATCGGCTCTACGGCCGGGGCGCACAGCACCAGCAGAATGGCAACCACCCAGGTCAACGGCGAAAGTTTAAGGCCGCGCTCGTGGAAGACCATGAGGATGACGGCCAATAAGGCAAGGATGGTGCCGCCTTGCCAGAGGATGATAAGGGGGTCATCGGCAAGCGCGGAAATCCACTTGAACAGCGTGCCGGCAAAGGGAGGGTAGGTAAAAGGAAGATCGCCAATATAGGCGTTGTCATAAAGATTGGCGCCGTCAGCCACCTCGCCGCCGGCGAGCCAGTAAATCTTCAAATCCAGTGGCACGCGCCAGATGAAGGCATTGGGGCCGTCGTATTTGCTATAGCGGGAGATGCTGAAAATAAAGAAGGCAATCAAAAGGGCGGCCAGAGTAGGCAGTCCGTAGAGCTTTTTCACGGTTAAAGGTGCCTCCTATTTGCGGCGCAGCGAACGGCCGGCGGGGCGGTCATTGCGCGACATCGATTCCTCGGAACCATACAGGCCTTCACGGCGTGCAATGCGTGAGGTGCGCTGCGCGGTTACCGGGCTGGTAAACATCGCAAACAGTACCAGCAAAATAAGCATACCCAAATCACCACGCTCGGCCATGCTGAAAGATTCCGCGCCAGTAATACGGATGAACGCACCCATGATGGTGAGGATAAGACCGGTGGTCTGCGGCTTGCTCACGGCGTGGACGCGGGACATGGTGTCCTTAAAGCGCGCCAAGCCAATGGCGGCGGCGAGGATGAGCAGGCTGCCGCTGATGACGAGGGTGAGCGAGAGGATATCTGCGATTAGAGACCAACTCATTGGTTATCCCTCTTCCTAAACCTGGTAACAGACACGGTGGAGATGAAGCCGAGCAGCGCGATGACCAGCATGGCCGAGACCACGGAGGTATCGAGCGACCAGCACATATAGGTCGCCAGGGCGCATTGGAACATCGCGGTAAAACCGTCCATTCCCACTAGCCGGTCGAGGGAGTTGGGCCCGGTGATGATGCGCCAGACGGTGATTAATACGGAGACCCATAGCAGGAATGCGGGAACCAGCAGGATGGCGTGATAGATCTGCGGATCCATTATGGGTGGCTCCTTTCAAAGATCTCGATCATGGAAGATTCTAGACGGGACACGGCATCGATTTCGCGCTGGATCTGCGCCTCATCCCGAGCATCCAGGATGTGGATGGTGATCATGCGATTGGCGATGTCAATGTCTGTCACCGTTCCACCCGGCTGCAGGTTGTACAGGGTCACCGCAAGGGAGAGAATGAACTCATTTTCCAGGCGCATCGGCAATTCCAGGATGGCGGTTTTAGGCAGCGGCTGCGGCCGGGAGGCCAGCCAGCCCACCTTGAGGGAGGCATAAAACAGCTCCCAGAACCAGCGCAGCATGTATCGCAGGAATTTGCCCCACGCGACCTCGACGCCGGCAATCGGCATCGCCGGCAGCGGCAGGGCGAAGACGATGACCAGGGCGACGAGGAGGCCGCCGACGACATTGCCCACCGTGATTTCACCCATGAGCATGCACCACATGACCGTGATCCAGACGGTAAACCACGGCCGGAATCGGTAGCGCACACCGGCAAAGCGGCTCTTAGTCATCGCGGGCCTCCTTCTTTACTGGGGTAGGGCTTTCTGGTGCCTCCGATTTCGCCGGTGCGTCCGAGCTTGGCTTCTCCTTGTCGCCGGATTCCGGATCGTGCGCCGGCCCGGGGTCTGGCAGCAGGTGGCTGCGCTCCTTGTACGAGTCCGCGCCGCCTTCGTAGCGGTCCTTCTGGTCAAGGTGCCGGGTGGGGTTATCTGCATTTTCTCCCAGTACGGCGTACTGATAAATGGAGGTATCCTGTGCGGATTCGGCTGCGCGGGAGGTGACACCGGAAATCGGGCCGGCCAGGAAGGTAATCGAGGTCGAGGCAATGACCAGCAGCGCCGTGGCACCCACCATGCCGAACGGCACGCGGCCGACATCCTGGCGGGAGGAAAATTCGACCTCATCGGTGATATCAGAAAGTGGGGCCGGGCGGGCTAGGGCGACATTGCCTTCGGGGGCATCAGCGCGGTCGCGCTGGAAGCCCTTGGCCCAGACCAGCATCATGACGTAGAGCGTCAGCAGCGAGGTCACCAGCGCGCCGCCGATGAGCACCCACGCCATCCAGGAGCCCTCATTGGCACCTGCCTGAATGAGGATGATCTTGCCCAGGAAGCCAGAGAACGGCGGCACACCACCCAGGTTGATGGCCGGGATGAAATACAGCACGGCGATAAGCGGAGCGGAATACATTAGCGAGCCCAGGCGCCGCAGCGAGGATGTACCTGCTTGGCGCTCGATAAGGCCGACGACCAAGAAGAGCGCGGTCTGCACCAAAATGTGGTGGATGGCGTAGAAAATAGCGCCGGATAGCCCCTGGGCGGTGCCCAAAGAGACGCCGAAAATCATATAGCCGATGTGGCTGACCAGCGTAAAGGAGAGCAAACGCTTAATATCGGTCTGCGCGATGGCGCCCAAGATGCCCACCAGCATGGTGGCCAGCGCCACCCACATCAGCACGGTATCGAGCCCACCATAGGTAAAAATGGACGTGCGCGCGCGGATGATCGCATACACACCGACCTTGGTCAGCAGACCGGCGAACACGGCCGTGACCAGCGAGGGCGCGGTGGGGTAGGAGTCTGGCAGCCACGCGGCCAGCGGCACCACTGCTGCCTTAATGCCAAAGGCCACGAGCAAGGTGGCGAAGATGGCGGTGCGGGTGCCCTCCGGGATGTCCTGCATGCGTTGGCCAATCTGGGCCATGTTCATGGTGCCGACGGAGGCATAGACATATGCCAGGGCCAGCAAGAAGATCATGGATGAGGCCATCGAGACCATCACATAACCCACGCCGGCGCGCACGCGGCCTGCCGATGCCCCCAAGGTCAACAGCACGTACGAAGCCACGAGGAAGACCTCGAAGCCGACGTACAGGTTAAATAGGTCGCCGGCCAAAAAGGAGATATTCACGCCCATGGTCAGCAACATGTAGGTGGGCAAAAAGACCGCGACGGGTTCATCCTTGGTGCCATCGCGCACACCCTGGGAAATGGCGTACCAGATGACGGAGAACAGCACCACAGACGAGGTAAAGAGGATCATCGTGGAGAGCCGGTCCGCCACTAACGTGATGCCCACGGGAGCGTCCCAGCCGCCTATTTGCAGCGTCTGTATGCCATGGAAATCCACTATTATGATCAGGCTCGCGTTCACCGCAGCCGTAATCAGCAGGGAGAAAAAGGCGATCTGGCGCTGCACATTAGGCATGCGGGCAAACAGCAGCGAGAGCGCTGCGGCCACGGCCGGGATGATAATGGGCAGCGGGATAAGCACACCGACGTACGGGTACATCGTTTCGGCAGCTTGGTGGAATGGCTCAGTCATCTTCGGCTCCCTTCACCGGCTCCTCGAAGGATTCGGGGCCGAAATTATCGCCTTCCTTGGTGGCGCGCCCGGTGGCGGGGTCATTGGAGGCATCGTGGTCTGCGCTCGCCGCGGCATTGCCGGGCTTGGAGGCCTTGGCGGCAATCGCGGTATCTTCGGCGTCATCTTCAATGACGTCGGCGGTGCGGTAGCGGTACTGGCGGTAGGCCAAGGTAAGGATGAAGGCCGTCAGTGCCATGGAAATGACGATGGCGGTAAGGATCATCGCTTGGGTGAGAGGATCCGCAATATCGCTGCCATAAGGCTCGGCCTCGCGGCCATCGATGGGCGGTGAACCCGCAGGGCCGCCGGCCTGCAGCATGAAGAGGTTGGCGCCATTGCCCAGCAAGAGCAGCCCGAGCAGCATCTTGGTCATGGCTCGGTCGAGCAAAAGGTAGATGCCCGCAGAAACCATTACTCCGGCGGCGAGCAGGAGGAAGAGGTTGGCTTGCATTTATTTCTCCTTTCCTGCGTTGTCCCCGGAACCTGTGCCGGAAGAGCTCGTTGCGGCTGGTATCTTTTCTTTTTTCTTCTCTTGTTTTTGCGCCCGCTGGGCCTTTTGCTTGGTGCTGCGCTCCCGGTTCTTCCGCGCCAGGGAACGGGCGCGGTCGCGAGCGCGTTGCTTACGCATCTCTTCTTCCTCATCCAGCTTGGCGCCGAGCGAGCTGAGCACGTAGAGCGTTAGCCCCACGACGATGAGGTAGACGCCCAAGTCAAAGACCAGCGCCGAAGGCAGCGAGACCGCGCCGATAAGCGGGATCTCGGGTGAGGTATATCCGCTGGTAAATGGCGGGTAGCCAAAGAACATCGGCACCACCACCGCCAGGGCGGAGAAGGAGAGGCCAGCGCCCATGGTGCGCCCGGCATCGATGGGCAGGGCCTCATCGAGCTCCGCGCGGCCACCGGCCAGGTAGCGCAGGATGAGCGCGAGAGCGGCCACAAGGCCACCGGCGAAACCGCCGCCTGGCGCATTGTGCCCGGCGAAGAAGAAGTAGAACGACAGCGCCATCATGGAGGGGAAGAGCACGCGGGTGGAGACATCGATCATCAGCGAGCGGTTGAGCGCCTGCTCCGATTCCGAGCCCGCGGCCAGCCAGCGGCGACCCGTGACCTGCAGGGTGGGCCGGCGGCTGTCCCTGGAGAAGGATTGGGTGCGGTAAATCAGGGAAGCTACACCGAGCGCGGCGATGATAATGACCGTGATCTCCCCAAAGGTATCCCAGGCGCGCAGGTCCACCAGCAAGACGTTGACGGCATTGGCGCCGTGGCCAATCTCCTTGGCCAGCTCCGGCATGTACTGCGAGATGGGTTCGGCAGACCGCGCGTTGATGGCGAACATCGCCACGATGGTGACGGTCAGGCCGGTGCCGACGGATAGCCACGCGCGCAGGCGGCCCATCTTCGGGTCCTGCTTCCACTCGGTAGAGGCCGGAATGCGGCGCAGCACCAGCATGAATAGCACCATGATGATGGTTTCTGTCAGCAGCTGGGTTAGCGCCAAGTCCGGGGCACCGTGGATGGCAAAGACGAAGGATAAGGAATAGCCGGTAATGCCGACGATGATGACGGCAGAGAGGCGGTTATCGGTGACCGTGGCGGCGATGGCGGCCACCATCATGATGATGGCGGCGACGACCTGCCAGGGGTTTTCTGCAACCACCATGCGGATATCCGTGAGATCACCGGTAATCAGCATCGTCAGCGGCAGCACCATCACGGTGGCGAAGATAACGGTCAGGTTGAGCTGCAGCGAACCGCGCTGGGTAACGGCCGTGGTGCGCAGGGAGAGCTTGCGCAGGGTGGAGATGACCTTGTCGTAGACAGCGTCGGCATCACCAAGCGCGGGGTACGCAAACTGCCATTGCTCGAGTACCTGGCGGCGCCAGTGGACGATGATTCCGGCCACGATGATGATGGCGGATACGCCCAAGGTCACCGACCATCCGTGCCAGAGGGCCAGGCCGTGGTAGTCACCTGTCCCAAAGGTGGAATCGAGGTGCTGATCGATGGCCGCCGAGAGCGCCTGCGGCGCGATGCCGAGCACGATGGTCAGCGCGGTGAGCACGGCCGGGGCGAGCCACAGGCCCACATTGACCTTGTGCATCGTGGCCACAGCCTTAGAGACGCCGTCTTTATCGTCCGGGAGGTTCTTGGTGGCAAAGGCGCCCCACAAAAAGCGCAGGGCATAGGCCATGGTGAGGATGGAGCCTGCCACATAAGCCACCAGGATCATATTGCGCGGCATACCAATGAGCAGCTCTTCGTGCATGGTGGATTCCAGCACGGCTTCCTTGGACACGAAGCCAAAGAGTGGGGGAACACCCGCCATGGACAGGGCGGAGATAACTGCGATGCCATAGAGGAAGGGCTGCCTGCGCCCGAGGCCGGATAGCTTTGTAATATCGCGCGTGCCCGAGCAGTGATCGATGGCACCAACCACCATAAAGAGTGCAGCCTTAAAGAGTGAGTGGGCAAAGGTGAGCGCCAGGCCCGCCTGCATGGCTTCCCGGGAGCCAACCGCCACGATGGAGGTAATAAAGCCCAGCTGGGAAACCGTGCCATAAGCCAAAATCAGCTTGAGATCCTTTTGTTTTAGCGCCATCCAGCCGCCGAGCAGCATGGTAAATACGCCTAAGGAAATGACCACGAGGTGCCAGGTGGCTACCTCGTACATATCCGGTGCCAGGCGCGCGACCAGGTAAATTCCGGCCTTGACCATGGCCGCGGAGTGCAGGTACGCCGAGACCGGGGTTGGTGCTGCCATCGCACCCGGCAGCCAGAAGTGTGCCGGCACGATAGCGGATTTGGTGAGCGCACCGACCAGGATAAGCACGATGGCGACGGTGACGTACGGCGTTTGGGGGAAGTGATCGTATGCGCTGATTTCGCTAAACGTCCACGCCCCGGTCTGCCGGCCGAGCAGGCAGATGCCCATCAGCATGGAGAGGCCGCCCATGACGGTGACCATCAGGGCCTGCTGTGCAGCGCGGCGCGAGGAGGCGCGCTCGGCATAGTAGCTGACCAATAGGTACGACAAGAGGGAGGTGATCTCCCAGAAGACGTACATGAGCAGCAGGCTATCGGAGGTCACAAGCCCAAACATGGCGGTGGCAAACCCCACCATTTGGCTGGCGAACATGGCAAGCCGGCGGCGCGTGGAATCGAAATAACCCCAGCAATACAGCAGGACCAAAGCGCCCATCCCTAAGATGATGAGGCTAAAGAGCCCGCCCAGGGCATCCATGCGCAGATCCACGGCGAGGTGCGCGGCCGGCATCCACTCGATGGTGTAATTCAGCGCGCCGCCGTCGCGGAAGGTGCCCCGGGCAAAGTGCGCGAGGGTCCACACGAAACCGACACCGGGAACTATTGCCAATAAACCAAAGGCTGGGCGGCCCACATTCATAATGAGCAGCGGTGCAACCACGGTGGCAACGATGAGGGCACCCAGAAGTATTAGCACGTTGGAATCTGCGCTCCTTAGGTTGTGTCAAGTTCTCAGACCCTCGTTGCCGCGGGGCGTGACGATATGCACCGGGAGCATATACACACCAAGACAGTTCGTACTCGGCCGAGTACGAACTGTCCCACTTGTGCAAGCAGCGTGGCCGGAAACGGGGTCAACTCGTCGAAAGTTTACCGGTTTTTCCACAACTTCGAAAGATTATTTTTAGCGCACAGTATTATATGCCACCCGTTGCGCTCTTTTTTCTATGCGTAGCGCTGCAAGAAAAGCGCCTCCGCAGCGGCGACGTGCTCGATCTCGGTGGGATCGACGGACTCATTGGCGGAGTGAATGGTGCACTTGGGCTCCTCCACGCCGTAAAGCGCGATTTCCGCGTTGGGGTGTGCCTCCTGCAGCTCGGTGGTCAGCGGGATGGAGCCGCCCATGCCCTGCGCTGCGGTGTCCTTGCCATAAGCCTCGGATAGGCACTGGCCCAAAAGTGCCACGGCGGGCTTTTCCGGGTCGGTGGAAAAACCAGCATTGGCCTCCACGACCTCCGCCTTGATGTGCGCGCCCCACGGCGCGTGGTTCTTCACGTGCTCGCATACGGCCTCGCCAATGGCGCGGGCATCGGTGCCGGCCGGAACGCGCAGGTTCAGCTTGGCGGCCGCGGTAGCGGGAACGGCATTGACGGCCTCAGCCACCGGGGTAGAGGTAAAGCCGGTCACGGAAATGGCTGGGCGGGACCACACCATGTCTGCCACCGGGGTAGCGCCTTCTGGGGCCTTGGAGCCCATGATCTCGGTGCCCTCGAGCAGCTGCGCATCGCCGCGGAAGGCCTCGGCCGGGTATTCCTGGCCCTGCCAGTGGGCGCTGGTATCCACGCCATCGATGGTGGTGCGGCCGTATTCATCCGTGAGCGAATCCAGCGTGCGCATCAGCGCCTTCACCGCATCTGGGGCCGCGCCGCCAAATTGGCCGGAGTGCACGGGCGCGGCCAGGGTATTGACCTCGACCTCAATCTGCGCGCCGCCGCGCAGGGAGGTGGTCAAGGTGGGCTGGCCCACCGCGGCATTGCCGGCATCTGCAATTAGGATGGCATCGGCAGCGAAAAGGTCCGGGCGGTCCTTGATGAGCTGGGACAGGCCCTCGCCGCCGCGCTCTTCAGAGCCTTCGATGAGGTACTTCAGGTTCACCTTGGTACCGCCATTGGCCTCCAGTGCGCGCAGGGCCGCTAGGTGCATGGCCACGTTGCCCTTGCAGTCTGCGGCGCCGCGGCCGTACCAGCGGGTGGTGCCCTCGGCATCGGCGCGCTCGGTCAGGGTGAACGGATCGGATTCCCAGGCCGCGCGGTCTCCTGCGGGCACGACATCGTAGTGCGAGTACAACAGGACGGTCTTGGCACCTTCCTCGCCCTTGCGCTCGCCCAAAAACGCGGTGGAGCCATCCGCGGTAGTGATGGTTTCTACCGTTGCCCCGGCTTCTTCCAGCGCGGCCTTCACCCACTGGCTTGCGCCCTGGGCTTGGTCTTCCAAGCCCGGCTCATTGTGCACGGAGTTGAATCCCACGAGCTCGCTGAGCTGGCGGAAGATGGTGTCGCGGTCGCTACGTATGCTGTCAATCATATCTGTCATGCAATCTACGGTACCTTGCCGTGCACGGGGCCATAAAGTAAATGGAATAGGTACGCGGGCGGCAGTGGCCTAAAATTTTCCCCATCTTCCCGCCAGACGCCTTCCAGTGCCCGACGCGAAGATGATTGAGATTAAAACCATTGCAGTAATACTAGAAAGGACCTGGCATGGCGACTACGCAAGCCTCCGCCGCCGGTTCGAAGGCCAGCCTTCCCGAGTTGACCCTGCGCGGGATCATCATCGGTGGCCTGATTACCCTCATTTTCACCGCAGCTAACGTCTACCTCGGCCTGAAAGTAGGCCTGACGTTTGCCACCTCCATTCCCGCCGCCGTGATTTCCATGGCGGTGTTGCGCCGCTTTTCTGGGCACAACATCAAAGAAAACAATATCGTGCAGACCATCGCCTCGGCCGCAGGCACCTTGTCCGCTATCATCTTCGTCCTACCCGGCCTGGTCATGGTGGGATATTGGCAGGGCTTTGGCTTTTTCAAAACCGCTGGTGTGTGCATCATCGGCGGTGTGCTGGGCGTGATGTATTCCATTCCCTTGCGCCGCGCTCTGGTCACCGGCTCCGATCTTCCCTATCCAGAAGGCGTTGCCGCCGCAGAGGTTCTGAAAGTCGGCGACGAGAGCGGCGATGGCGCCAATCACGAGGAGAACGCCAAGGGGTTGCGCGTCATCGTCGTAGGCGGTGTTATCTCTGCCGCTATGGCGCTGCTGACCGCAATGAAGGCTGCGGCCTCTGAGGTTGCTACCTATTTCAAGCTCGGCTCCGGCGCCACCACGTTGGGTGCGAGCCTGTCCACCGCGCTGATTGGTGTGGGCCACTTGGTGGGCCTGCCGGTGGGGATTGCCATGCTGGTCGGTGTCGTCATTTCCTATTTCATCTTGCTACCCATCCGCACTTCGGGCGATGTGGGCCCTGCTGCCGCGCTTGCCGATGTCGTCGATACCACCTTCGCCGATGACATCCGGTTCATCGGCGTGGGCACCATGGCCATTGCCGCCATCTGGACGCTCATCAAGATCGCCGGCCCGATTACCGTGGGCATCCGCCAGTCCTTGGCCTCATCGCGCACCCGCAAATCCGGCGGCACGGTCGATGTGACCGAGCGCGATATTCCCTTCCCTTATGTGGCCACCACCATCGTGGTGCTGATGGTCCCCATTGCGCTATTGCTCTGGGACTTCGTGCAAGGTACCGATATTCATGATCACATGGTGGTGCTCATTACCGTCTCTGTCGTCTTTACCCTGCTGGTCGGCCTAATCATTGCCTCCGTGTGTGGTTATATGGCCGGTTTGATTGGTGCGTCTAACTCGCCGATTTCTTCTATTGGCGTGATCGCCGTGCTGACGGCCTCCTTGGTCATCGCGGCCGTGACCCGCGGTACCAGCGCGGAACCGTTCTCGCTGGTGGCCTATACGCTATTTACCGCGGCCATCGTCTTTGGCATCGCCACCATCTCCAATGACAACCTGCAGGATCTAAAGACTGGCCAGCTGGTCGGCGCTACCCCGTGGAAACAGCAGGTGGCGCTGATCATCGGCGTGGTCTTCGGCTCCCTGGTGATCCCGCCCATCCTGCAGCTCATGCTCACCGGTTTTGGTTTCCAAGGCATGGAGGGCGCCGGTGAGGATGCTTTGGCCGCCCCGCAGGCCGCCCTGATGTCCTCGGTGGCTTCTGGCATTTTTGAAAATTCCCTGAACTGGAGCCTCATCTTTACTGGTATGGGCATCGGCGCCGTCCTGATCATCGTGGATGAGTGCCTACAAAAGTTCACTGCGAAGGGTTCGCTGTCCCCACTGGCTGTTGGTATGGGCATGTATCTTCCGGCCGCGCTCACCGTCGTCATCCCGATCGGCGCCATCTTGGGCACCTTTTACAATAAATGGGCGGCCAAGCAATCCCGCCCAGATTTTGCTAAGCGCATGGGAACCCTGCTGGCTACTGGCCTCATCGTGGGCGAGTCCCTCTTCGGCGTGGTCAACGCCGCCATTATTGCCGCCTCCGGCGGAGATAGTCCGCTCGAGGTATTCTCCGGCGGAACCTCTGCGACGGTGCTTGGAATCGTGCTGTTCATCGCCGCGATAAGCTTCATCTTCCGCTGGACCGCGCGCAAGGTGCAGGCGCCTGCGAAATAGCATCCCGCACGGAAACACGAGGAAATTAGTCGTGTTTAACCGTTTCGCGCTCAGCTCTTCCTTTATATAAAAGGAAAGAGCCGAGCGATATATCGGGCGCCTCTGCGGAGGCGCCTTTGTGCTATCTAATGGCGGGGTTCTGAGGATTGCGTAGAGCGGGGAGAATAACGGTGAGTGGGGTGGGCGCAAGATCGCTAAAGGCAAGCGCGTGGCACCTTGCAGTCGGGGTAGGAGAGTGCCAGAATAGGCGTTAGCACTCGCATAGAATGAGTGCTAGATAAATCTCCATCGTTGTGGTTGAGGTTGGTTCACACTCACCAGCCATGCCGTCGCGGGCGTCCGCAGCGAGAAAGACGTGAGTGTCGTCCTCAATAAATCCAAGGAGCACAAACACTATGGCAAAGATTATCGCTTTTGATGAAGAGGCCCGCCGCGGCCTTGAGCGCGGCCTGAATACTCTGGCTGACGCAGTCAAGGTCACCCTCGGCCCTAAGGGTCGCAACGTCGTCCTAGAAAAGTCCTGGGGCGCGCCGACCATTACCAATGACGGCGTTTCCATCGCTCGCGAAATCGAGCTCGAGGATGCTTACGAGAAGATCGGCGCCGAGCTGGTCAAGGAAGTTGCCAAGAAGACCGATGACGTCGCCGGCGACGGCACCACCACCGCAACCGTTCTGGCACAGGCACTCGTGCGTGAGGGTTTGCGCAACGTAGCTGCTGGTTCCAACCCCATGGGCATCAAGCGCGGCATCGAGACCGCTACCAAGAAGGTTGTGGACTCCCTGCTGTCTTCCGCAAAGGAAGTAGAAACCCAGGAGCAAATCGCTACCACCGCTGGTATTTCCGCTGCAGACCCAGCAATCGGTGAGAAGATCGCTGAGGCAATGTACACCGTGGGCAACGGTTCCGTAAACAAGGATTCCGTTATCACCGTGGAAGAGTCCAACACCTTCGGCGTTGACCTCGAGGTTACCGAGGGTATGCGCTTTGATAAGGGCTACATCTCCGGCTACTTCGCCACCGATATGGAGCGCCAGGAGGCAGTCCTTGAGGATCCCTACATCCTGCTGGTGTCCTCCAAGATCTCCAACATCAAGGACCTTGTCCCACTGCTGGAGAAGGTTATGCAGTCCGGCAAGCCGCTGTTGATCATTGCAGAGGACGTCGAGGGCGAAGCCCTGTCCACCCTCGTGGTCAACAAGATCCGCGGCACCTTCAAGTCCGTTGCCGTGAAGGCTCCGGGCTTCGGTGACCGCCGCAAGGCCACCCTGCAGGACATGGCCATCCTGACCGGCGGCCAGGTCATCTCCGAAGAAGTTGGCCTCTCCCTCGAGACCGCCGAGCTGGAGTACTTGGGCCAGGCCCGCAAGGTTGTTGTCACCAAGGACGAGACCACCATCGTCCAGGGCGCTGGAACCCAGGAGCAGATCGACGGCCGCATCAAGCAGATCCGCGCTGAGATCGAGAACTCCGATTCCGATTACGACCGCGAGAAGCTGCAGGAGCGCCTGGCCAAGCTCTCCGGTGGCGTGGCCGTGCTCAAGGTTGGTGCCGCTACCGAGGTTGAGCTCAAGGAGCGCAAGCACCGCATCGAGGATGCTGTCCGCAACGCCAAGGCAGCCGTGGAAGAAGGCATCGTAGCCGGCGGTGGCGTTGCCCTACTGCAGGCCGCTTCCGTTCTTGATTCCATCGAGGCTGAAGGCGATGAAGCAACCGGCGTGAAGATCGTCCGCGAGGCACTGTCTTCACCGCTGAAGCAGATCGCCCACAACGCTGGCCTCGAGCCCGGCGTCGTGGCAGACAAGGTCTCTGGCCTGCCTGCCGGCGAGGGCCTTAACGCCGCTACCGGTGAGTACGTAAACCTCATGGAATCCGGCATCAACGACCCGGTTAAGGTCACCCGTTCTGCACTGCAGAACGCTGCGTCCATTGCAGCGCTGTTCTTGACCACCGAGGCTGTTGTGGCTGACAAGCCAGAGCCTGCCGGCTCCAACAACGCTATGCCTGACGCTGATGCAATGGGCGGCATGGGCTTCTAAGTACCCTGCATCACGCCTGGCGCATACTGAACTCCCAGGCTTATATGCGCTTGAGTCTGGCGAAAGCTGTGGGCCTCAGAGTGTACTGAACGTACGCAGGGTGTCCCTACTTAGTTGCCAAATTTCGCCGGTAGGGGCGGCCAGGGACGGATCTCTGACTTAGTGTCGTTTTATGTGCACCTAGTAGCCGACTGGGATTTTGCCCAGTCGGCTTGTTTCGCGGTTATGGGGGTAGGCTGCTGCGGCTTCTTTAACTGAGGCGGGGTCAGGGTAATGCTTGTGATTTCGCGTCATGGCAAAGAGGACGTTGATTCGTCGGCGAGCGAGTGCGACGAGCACAGCGTTGTGATGCTTGGCCTAACCCCGGAAAGTGGGCACATCCGGAGGTTAGGCTCAAGTGTCGAGAGGGTGTTAGGAAGTTTGTGTGTGAGGCTCTGATCTAGAAGGAGTTTCACCGATAATGACTACGGTGTTACCGAAG
>NZ_JBEHGF010000028.1:0-31603 GCF_040225725.1 Corynebacterium sp. KPL4015
TACTACGGTGGTCGCCAGCCTCATTCATAAGGGGCCCACCGTCAGTTACAGATACACCACACTAGTGGACGCAACCACACGACGAGGGCGGCCCCAATGAGTAATAACCAGAACCACCACCGCTTTAAAAGCGACTTTTTCACGTTTGCTGATGGAAGTGGCACCGAAGTTTCACGGGAGGGAGACGGGTGAGGAGAGTTGTCCAACGCTTTGGTCTTTCGGAAGAGAGATAATGAGTGTTTTGCCGATGCACACCCCGGCAACGGGCTGTGGTGTGAAGTAGCAATGGTTTAACTAAATCAACCGGTCTGGACATAAGTATGCAAGCGAGCAAGGAAAATCGCCTATGTGTACGAAAGTTGTAGATTGTCTCTTTCCTTGACTTAAAATAAGGTAAGGAAATTGCGATTATTGATGACTCACCAGTGGGGTAGGGAAAAGATTTCTATGAGAGTGGACGTAGTAATTATTGGTGGCGGATTCGCGGGCACTTCTGCGGCTATTACCTTGGCTCGCGCGAATCGGTCTGTCGCGTTAGTGGACTCACATCAACCACGCAATAGGTTTAGCGAGCATTCCCACGGGGTTTTGGGATTTGATTCAGCCTCACCTATTCAAATGCTGGAAAGTGGCCGCCAAGAATTTCAATCGTTTGGCGGAGAGGTTATCCCTGAAACTGCGAAGTCGCTTATGCCTGCTGAGGGCCACTCGCATAGGTGGACAACCGAATTGGAAAGCGACGAGGTGGTCTACTCGCGTCATGTAATCGTAGCTACAGGTATCACTGACAAATTGCCAGACATCCCCGGGCTTGAACAGTTGTGGGGTAACCGGGTCTTTCACTGCCCTTATTGCCATGGTTATGAGGTTAAAAATAAGAACCTGGCCGTTATTGGTGGGAAGAACCCTCCATTTACTTTCCGTATAGCGAAGTTGCTCACTAAGTGGACGGATCGAGTGACTTTCTATCCACATGGGCTGGAGCTTTCCCAGGAAGAAAAACGCCTTATGGAATCGCTAGGAATCACAATTGAACCTAATTTGGTGCAAGGGGTTAGAGAATCTGAACGATTTGATGGCGGCGTAGTACTTGACGTTGGGCAGGAAAAGAAAGAATACGAAGCTTGTTTTACCGGTCCGGAATTTGTTCCCAATGACTCAATACTTAAACAAGCCGGGTGCGCTGTAGAACACGGTTGGGTTAAAGAGGACTCTGGGATGACGTCGCTGGAAGGCGTTTGGGCTGCAGGAAATGTCATAAGCTCCCCAGACCAAATGCCGCAAGCCATGGGTGCTGGAGCTGCCGTTGCCATTAAGGTGGATCAGAAGATGTTTGACGAGGATATTTCCTGCTAATGGATTTACACTTTCGTTGCTCATACCGGAGATTGGGTAGTGGTGGCTTCCCCGCAATGAGCTAATGAAGGCGTACCGAGACGCATTGGGAGTCCTTGCTGCCCGATTTTTCGAGGGGGCTATCTCATGAGGGTCATTTTTCGCTAGCATGTGATGATGCGCTTTTCCTACCTAACTGTCCCTTCCGTGGCAGCGTGTTTGTTATTAGCGGCCTGCTCGAACCCAGATAGTGGTGACACGAATCAGGCTGCGAATGATTCCCATTCGGCGTCGACCTCCAGTGCCGCCGCGCAGTCAAAGGCGGCGAGCGCACAGCACACGGAGATTCCGACCGCAGATAGCGATGCGTCGCAGCTTTTAGCGGGGATGACGATGAGCAATCTCGTCGATAAGCAATCGCAAGAGGTGGCCCGCACTGCGCTTGCCGATGCCGAAGTGCCACAAGAAAGCATCGATGGCTTTTTTGAGCTGGTAGACGAATACAACACTGCCGTACCGACGGACAGCATGGTGGCCGAAGGCTTCGCGGATTACGGGACGCAAGACCCGGAATACGATGTAGAGGCCATTTCAAAGGCGTGGAATGACCACCATGCGGACTATGTGGGTACCAATTGCCGCATCAATACCTTCACCCTGGCGGATTCGCTCTTTTCCGTTGATGATCAGGACAACCCGAATGATTCCTTGTTATTCCTAGATCAACAGTCCCTAGATAATGCGCCGGATCAAATCTTTGATGAAGCCGAGCGCGCCAAGTTTGAGGCTTTCTATGGGAATGTGGAAACTACCATGGAGCAAGATCCCGGACAGCACATCGCCGATATCAAGGCGTATTTTAAAGACCGTGGCATCGAGTTCGCGGATACTGATGCTCGGGTGGTGTCGGTATTTTCGCACGATACCTTGACTGAACCGGCCACGCTTTTTATCGGACATACCGGCGTTGCCGTGCCGTATGAGGATGGCTATCTATTCTTGGAGAAGCTTGCCTTCGACATGCCTTATCAGGCGGTGACGGTGAAGGATATGCAGCAGCTTAATGATTACTTGATGCATAAATACGATGACGGCCCCGATTTGGAATATGGCCAACCCGTGATTTTTGACAATGATGACGTGATAGAAGGAATGCGCTACGCCAAGAAGTAAAAGGGCAGTTTAATCCTGTGTGACAATAATGGACTGCTTCCCGCCTATCCGAACATTAGCTGCATGTTCAGGCGTCAGTGGGGGATATACGAACCTTGGCAACACAATTCCCCTTTTTAAGCGATGCGTGGTCTAAACGACAGGATGTGTTATTGCGGTTGCATCATCACGGGGAAGTAAGCCATCAACCAAATGGCCGTGGCTTATCCCGATTCGTACAAATACCACTTGACACGGTCTTAGCGCATTCTGCGGGGACATCCGCTTTCAAAGGCTTGCCTAATTGCTTTAAGGCAAGCATAACCATCGTCACGCCGTATGTTACTGTGATATATACCTCACATTTTAGGCATACGATAGCTAATGGATATGCCGCTATAGGTATACTCACTAACCGTGTCGAGCTGGAGTTCTCAGAGGCTGGACACCGCCTCCCCAGCAAACGCTGGGAAAACTCACAAGACTCATAAGAAGGGTTGAAGACATGAAATCAAATAATTTCCGCCGCGTTTCCATCGCAGCTGCAACCGCCGCTCTGGGCCTGACCCTGGCAGCCTGCAGCGATGACGGCAGCTCCTCCCCGGTGACCGTCACCGAGACTGCTACACCAGCGGAACAGGGCAACCAGAACAACCAGGATGGTGGCAAGGAAACCGTCACCGTCACCTCTGGTGCAAACGCTAATGCGAATGGTGGCAATGATGGTCAGGGCGGTGGCAACGCTGCCACCAACGACCTGCCCACCGAAATCACCGGTTACTCCGGTGAAGCAGAGCGTGACCTGAACGAAGAGGGTCTGACTAAGGATGAAGTGACTCAGATTTTGCAGCGTGCCCACAACGGCGAAGGCAAGGTCAAGTGGGACAATGACGGCTACTGGGAAGTCGAAGTTGGTGGCGTTGACGTTGACATCGACAAGAACGGCCTGGTCCTTGACGTCGACCGCTAAATAGGTCATTCCGCTTCTGTATTGGCTTTGTGGCTATACAGAGCACTCAATAATTGGTTCTTTTGGGAACCCAGCGAAACCGTCCAATGCGCACGTAGCGCACTGGACGGTTTTCTTTTGACCCTTAACCCGAGACCGCCGAAAGGTGAAAACTAAAAAATCCCTCTCGCTGGCGTTTATGCCTTTAGAGAGGGTTACAAAAATGCTTCCCCACCAGGACTCGAACCTAGAATGGCGGTACCAAAAACCGCAGTGTTGCCGATTACACCATGGGGAACCACAGCGATCGCTGTAGCTATAGCGTACCTGATGCCCCCGGGTAAATAACAAATTACTAGGTAAGGGTGGGGCAAAGGATAGGGTAGAAGGCATGGTTCGACAGAGAATGACCGGACGCGAGCGCCGCGAGCAATTGATTTCCATTGGACGCGCCGCCTTTGCGGAATTGGGGTTTGAAGGCACCAGCGTCGAAGAGATTGCGTCGCGCGCCGGAGTATCGAAGCCGGTGGTCTACGAGCATTTTGGGGGCAAAGAAGGCCTGTATGCGGTGGTCGTGGATCGGGAGATGCTGGCGCTAGAAAAAGTCATCAAGGATTCTTTAGAAGAGGGCAGCTGGCGCGAGCGCATTGAGCAGGCCGTGATGGCACTGCTGAATTACGTCGAGGAAGAAACCGATGGTTTCATCATTCTGGTGCGCGATTCGAAGCCGGGCGAGGAGCGCAGTTTTTCCACGCTGCTCAATTCCGCGGTGGGCCAGGTGGCCTATATCTTGGGCGAGGCCTTTGAGCACCGCGGTATTAATCCGGAGTTAGCCAATATTTACGGCCAGGCCCTCGTGGGCATGGTCTCTACCACGGCACAGTGGTGGTTGGATGAGCGCAGCCCGGATAAACCGGATAAGGAAGTCGTCGCTACGCATATAGTCAATCTATGCTGGAATGGTTTGTCCGGTATGGAAATTAAGCCCAAATTAGGAGGCAGGAAGTAAATGGCGACGCCAATGCTGGCAGGTCTGCTTAAGGTCGCGGCCACGGACCCGAAGCTCAAGGGGCTTGTGGCCAATGTGGGCCAGGACCTGCACATTACGGGTATCGATCAGGCGCGCCCTTGGGCTCTTGGCACCTTGGCCCACCACGCGCCGGTGCTGGCGGTCACGGCCACCAGCCGCGAGGCCGAGGATCTCACCGCGGAGCTTACCGCGATGATGGGCGATAAGGTCGCGATGTTTCCCTCGTGGGAGACGCTGCCGCACGAGCGCCTGAGCCCAGGCGTGGATATCATCGGCAAGCGCGCGCAGGTGCTGCACAACATTGATGACCTGCGCATTATTGTCACGGCCGCGCGCGGGCTGTCCCAGCCCATCCTGCAGGACATCGAGGGCCGTGCCCCGGTGCATCTGGAAGAAGACCACGAATATAACTTCGATGATGTGGTGCGCAGCCTGGAATTTCGGGCGTATAAGCACGTGGACATGGTGGCCAAGCGCGGTGAGTTTGCCACCCGCGGTGGCATTATCGATGTCTTTCCCACCACCTTGGATTACCCAGTGCGCGTGGAATTTTGGGGCGATGAGGTCACCGATATCCGCCAGTTCTCTGTTGCTGACCAGCGCACCATCCCGGAAATTGAGGTCGGCCGCGTCGATATCTTTACCGCCCGCGAGCTGCCGATTACGGATGCGGTAGCGCAGCGCGCGGCCACATTGGCGGCGACGCATACCGGAAACCCGGCGCTGGTGGAGCTTTTGACCAAGGTCAGCGAACATATTCCGGCTGAAGGCATGGAGGCGGTTTTGCCCGTGCTTTCCGATGCCCCAATGATCACCCTTTCCGAGTTCCTCCCCGCCGCCACGCACGTGGTGATGGTGGCGCCGGAAAAGATCAGGCGCCGCGTGGAGGACTTGGAAAAGACCGACGCGGAATTCCTCGCCGCCGGCTGGGAGGCCGCCGCCATGGGCGCGGATGGCCCCTTGTCCACGGAAGGGCTCGATACCGAAGGTTCGAGCTACCGCTCCTTCGAGTCTCTGGAGGTCTCTATTCGCGAGGCCGGCCAGCCGCTGTGGACATTTTCCCCACCGGGCATGTTGGCTGGGCCAGAGGAAGAAACCCTGCCGCTCGAGTTTGAGCCTGGGCCCACCCCGCGCGGTGATATCAAAGAGATCGATGCCATGATGGCCCAGCTGCTGGCGCATACAAACGCTGGCGGGCGTGCGGCATTTATCGCGCCTGCCCAGGGTGCTATCAAGCGCATGGTGGAGCGTTTTGCCGAGCAGGGCATTCGCACCAAGGTGGCCACCCCCGGCTGGGAACCCAGCGCGGGCGAGGTCACCCTGTATCAGGCCCTCAGCCATGCGGGCTTGGTCTTTCCCAAGGTACGCAAGCTTAAAGACGCCGAGGCACTGCCGCTCGTCGTGGTGACGGAAACGGACCTGACCGGTAACCGCGTCGGCGATATTGCGGACGCCAAGCGGCGGCCGGCCAAGCGCCGCAATAAGGTGGACCCGCTGGCGCTCAAGCAGGGCGATTTTGTGGTGCATGAAACGCACGGCATCGGCAAGTTTTTGAAGATGGCCGAGCGCACCATCCAATCCGGCGATGAGACCAGCCGGCGCGAATATATCGTGCTGGAATATGCGCCCTCCAAGCGCGGGCAGCCGGCGGATCAACTGTGGGTGCCGATGGATTCGTTGGATCTGCTCAGCAAATACACCGGCGGCGAATCGCCCCACCTATCCAAGATGGGCGGCTCCGATTGGAAGAACACCAAGAAGAAGGCGCGCGCCGCCGTGCGCGAGATCGCCGGCGAATTGGTGGATCTCTATGCCAAGCGCCAGGCCGCACCGGGACACCAGTTTGCGCCCGATAATCCCTGGCAGGCGGAGATGGAGGATAATTTCCCCTTCGTCGAAACCGAGGACCAGATGCTAGCCATCGACGCGGTGAAAGAGGATATGGAATCCACGGTGCCGATGGACCGCGTGGTCGTCGGCGATGTGGGCTATGGCAAGACCGAGGTCGCCATTCGCGCAGCCTTCAAGGCGGTCCAAGATGGCACCCAGGTCGCCGTCCTGGTGCCCACCACGCTGCTGGCGCAGCAGCACTACGATACCTTTGGCGAGCGCATGGCCGGTTTCCCCGTCAAGATGGCGGTCCTATCGCGCTTTACCTCAAAGAAGGAAGCCACCGAGATCTTTAAGGGGCTTGCCGATGGCTCGATTGACATCGTCGTTGGCACGCACCGCCTGCTGCAAACCGGAGTGCACTGGAAGAACTTGGGCCTTATCGTAGTGGATGAGGAGCAGCGCTTCGGCGTGGAGCACAAGGAACACATCAAGGCGCTCAAAGCCAGCGTCGACGTGCTTACCATGTCCGCGACGCCGATTCCCCGCACGCTGGAGATGTCCATGGCGGGTATCCGCGAAATGTCGACCATTCTCACCCCGCCAGAAGATCGCCACCCGGTTCTGACTTACGTCGGTGCCTACGAGGATAAGCAGGTCGCCGCCGCCATTCGGCGCGAGCTTTTGCGTGATGGCCAGACCTTCTTTATCCACAATAAGGTTTCCGATATTGAAAAGAAGGCGCGCGAACTGCGCGACTTGGTGCCAGAAGCACGCATCGTCGTCGCCCACGGCCAGATGAATGAGGACCTGCTAGAAAAGACCGTCCAGGGATTCTGGGACCGCGAGTATGACGTTTTGGTGTGTACCACCATCGTGGAAACCGGACTGGATATCGCCAATGCGAATACGCTCATTGTGGAAAATGCCCACCACATGGGCTTGTCGCAGCTACACCAGCTGCGCGGGCGCGTGGGCCGCTCCCGCGAGCGCGGTTACGCCTACTTCCTGTACCCCAAGGGCGCCACGCTGACTGAGACCTCCTATGACCGCCTGGCTACCATCGCCCAGAATAATGATCTGGGCGCAGGCATGGCCGTGGCCATGAAAGACCTAGAGATGCGCGGTGCTGGCAACGTGTTGGGCGCCCAGCAATCCGGTCACATTGCAGGCGTGGGCTTCGATCTCTACGTGCGCTTGGTCGGCGAGGCCGTCGAGGCCTTCAAGTCTTTGGCCCGCGGCGAGGCACCCGCGGTGACGGACGAGGGGCCGAAGGAAATCCGCATCGATCTTCCCGTGGATGCCCACATCCCAGAGTCCTATATCGATTCCGAGCGCCTGCGCCTCGAGGTCTACCGCAAGCTAGCGGCCTCGCAGGATAATAAGGATCTCGCGGCGGCGCGGGAAGAAATGGAAGACCGCTTCGGCCCCTTGCCCAAGGAGGTCGAGCGCTTGCTCGCCGTGGCGCGCCTGCGCCACCAAGCCCGCCGCGCCGGGGTGGCAGACATTACCGTGCAGGGAACCCGCGTGAAATTCCACCCGGTCGAGCTGCCGGATTCCAAGCAGGTGCGCCTGAAGCGCCTGTACCCGGGTTCGAGCTTCCGGGCCGCGGCCAAGGCCATCAACGTGCCTTTCCCCAAGGCTGGGCGCAATGTCACCTCACCCAAGCTGCGCGATGAGGAGCTTATCCAGTGGGCCGCGGACTTCTTAAGCGCGCTTTTTGATGTCCAACCCATCAACGTCTCCGGCGAGAAAGCCGGCGCCGGATCAGTCATCAGCGTAGGCGAGTAGCCGATGGGCGCGTAGCCCCTCGGCACATAGCCGATCGGCGCTTAGGAGAAGTCCAGGCCGATATCCAGCACGCGCACCGAGTGGGTGAGGGCGCCGACGGCGATATAGTCCACGCCCGAGGTGCCGTACTCACCGGCGTTCTCCAGCTGCAACCCACCGGAGGCCTCCAGCGCCGTGGTTGGGCTGAGGGCTTGCCGGCGATGGACGGCGGTGTGGACATCGGCAAGCGCGAAGTTATCCAGCAGCACCATATCCGGATGCAGCGGGAGCACTTCGTCGAGCTGATCCAAGGTATCGACCTCGACCTCGCAGGCGATGTCCGGGGCATGTTCGCGCACGCGACGCAGGGCCGTGGCCACGCTGCCGCCCACGGCGAGCACGTGATTGTCCTTAATCATGGCGGCATCGCCCAAGCCCATCCGGTGGTTCGCCCCGCCGCCGGCGCGGACGGCGTATTTCTGCAGCGCGCGCAGGCCAGGCAGGGTCTTGCGGGTATCGCGCACCTGGGCCTGTTTAACGCTGCCCGGCGTCCCCGTGTCCTCTGCTGCTGCTGCGATGGCATCGACCCAACGCCGCGTCTGCGTCGCAATGGCGCTTGCGTGCGAGACCATATTGAGCATGGTGCGCTCAGCGGCTAGCACGAGGAGGGTAGGTGCCTGCACCGTGGCGGTGACCTGGCCTGGGGTAACGCGGTCGCCGTCGGTGGAGTGGAGGGTGATGGTGGGGGTCGGGGCATCGGCAAGCGTGGGGCCTGTAACCACGCCCCACTGGCTTAAGCGCTGGGCGGTAGCGTCAAGAACCTGTTCGATAAGGCCCAAGCCTGCGATGGTGCCGGCCTCGCGCGCGGTGAACTCCGCCGTGCAACGCGCCTCACCCGGCACCGCGGCAAGCGAGGTGTAATCCGGCCCGTAAGCGAAATCCTCATCCAAGCCCGTGGAAATGAGCGCGGAGCAATCCGGCAGGTGCAGGTCTTCCATTTACTCGCCCCCGCCGGGGTTGCCAATGGAAATCATGGCCTCGAGGGACTTGCGCGCCGCGTTTGCGATGTCTTCTGGCACCGTAACCTCATCGGTTTCTTCTATCAGGCAGCGCTCCAGGGTCTCTGGGGTGATCATCTTCATGTACTTGCACTCGGCGTGGTCATTGACGGCCTGGAAATCGATGTCCGGCGCGGCCTGGCGCAGCTGGTGCAGCATGCCGGTCTCCGTGGCAACGAGCACCTTGTTCTGCGGCTGCTTCTGGGATTGGGTGATCATCTGTCCGGTAGAGAGCATGTGCACGCGTTCTTGCGGCACCAAGCCCTCGTTGGCTAGGTACAACGCGGAATTGGAGCAGCCGCACTCCGGGTGGATATATAAGTCCGCGTCCGGGTTATCTTGGGTTTGTTGGGTTAGCTGCTGGGCGCTAATGCCGGCGTGCACGTGGCACTCACCGGCCCAAATGCGGATATTTTCCCGGCCGGTCTCGCGCTTGACGTAGGCGCCCAAGAACTGGTCGGGGCAGAAGAGGATTTCTTTATCCGCCGGCAGCGAATTGACCACGTCGACGGCATTGGAGGACGTACAGCAGACATCGGTCAGCGCCTTGACCTCGGCGGTGGTGTTGACGTAGCTGACCACCAGGGCATCGGGGTGCTCGGCCTTCCATGCGCGCAGCTCATCGGCGGTGATGGAATCTGCCAGGGAACACCCAGCGCGCTCATCGGGGATGAGGACCTTCTTATTCGGAGAAAGAATCTTCGCGGATTCCGCCATGAAGTGCACGCCGCAAAAGACGATGATATCTGCATCAGTTTCCGCTGCCTTGCGGGACAGCGCCAGGGAATCGCCAGTGTGGTGGGCAACGTCTTGGATCTCCGGGATCTGGTAATTATGCGCCAGGATCACCGCATTGCGCTGTTCCGCCAATTCTTTGATCCGCTCCGCCCAGGCCTTTCCTGCCGCGGGGTCCGAACCAGCAGGAGTGGCAGAGGGCATGGCGCTAACATTGGTTTGAGTCACAAGTGCTCCAAAGGTGATAGTCACAGAAATTAGTGGGGTGTTATAACCGTACTAAACTGTCTGTGTTCAAGACCACTTGCGATGCCAGGTGAGTGCACCGACCCAGCCCTTTTGGTGGGGTAGGGAGGACTAGAGCTCCAGCGATCCTTGGGCGAGGCCGACCGCGGCGATGGTGGCGGCCACCAGTACCACGATGACGATTGACCACTCAAATCCATTAAAAAGCTTTTCGCGGCGCGATAGGCGGGTGAGCACGTACGGGATAAGCCCTGGCACTACGGCAAGAGCGCCAAAGAGAATATAAACCGGGTCGGCGGCATAAATTAGCCACAGAGAGTACACAAAGGCCACTAGCGCGATGCCAAAGTGGCGCCGGTTTTCGCGTCTGGGAATATCCGGCCCGGATAGATCGAACCGCGTTCCGGCGTGCGGGTGGGTCACGCCCTTTCCCCGTATCGCTAGCAGCAATAGGTACAGCGAGGAGAAGATATAGGGCAGGAGGTACATGATGGTGGCGAGCTGCACCATCGCGGCATAAGAAGCTTCATTGACGTAAAAGACGACGATGAAGATCTGGATGGCAGTTGTAGAAATCAGCTGGGCTACCCACGGGGCGCCGGCCACATTGATGGTGCCGATGCGGCGGGGGATAAGGCCATCGATGGCCATCATGACGATGGGCTCAGCACACAACATTTGCCAGGAAACGTAGGCGCCGAGGACCGAAAGGCACAGACCGATGGAAATCAGCGCCCCGCCCCACGGGCCGACGACCTCCGTGAGCACCGAGGCCATGGAATTATCCGGCAGCGCGGCTAGCTCTTCTTTCGTCATCACACCAAAACTCAAGGTGGAGACGGAAACCAAGAGTGCAAGCACGGAGAAGAAACCAATGACGGTGGCGCGGCCAACATCGGTGCGCTTAGTGGCCTGCTTGGAATAGACGGAGGCGCCTTCTACGCCGATAAAGACCCAGACGGTAAAGAGCATGATGCCCTGGACCTGCTCAAAGACGCTGGCATTGGAATTTCGGCCCCAGAAATCCAAGGTGAATTTATCCCAGCTAAAGCCGATGAACGCGACTAAGACGATGAAGGCCAAGATGGGGACGATCTTGGCAATCGTGGTCACCAGGTTCATGAATGCGGCTTGCTGCACCCCGCGGGCCAAAACGGCGAAGATGCCCCACGATAGAAGGGAGACGGCGATGGCAGACGGCCATTGGTGGTCGGCATCGAAAAGCGGCAGGTAATGCCCAATCGTATTGAAAAATAAGGTGGCATAGCCCACCTGCGCCATCACCGAGCCCAGCCAATAGCCCCAACCTGAGGTAAAGCCGATGAAATCGCCCAAGCCGGCGCGTACGTAGGAATAGACGCCGGAATCCAAGTGGGGCTTGCGATACGCCAAAATCTGGAAGACAAAGGCAACCGACAGCATGCCGATTCCCGCCACCAACCAACCGATGAGCATGGCACCTGGGCCCGCCACGGAGGAAATATTTTGGGGTAGCGAAAATATGCCCGCGCCGACGGTGGATCCGATAATCAGCGCGACAAGCGTCCACAATGACACCGAGTGGGACTTATTTTGGCTGGAGGTCATTGGCCTAAAGTACCGCGCCCGCCCCGTTAAAGGGAACTTGAGAAAATACACGGGATAGACTTTGTAGCTATGACAGTCCTGTTGCTCGATGAACGCTGGCCCACCATGATTCCCATGCGCGCCTATGGCAGGTTATACGGACCCGTTCAGTTCACCGGGGAAGTGCCGGTATCAGTGCGGTGGAACTTCTCGGATCTACTTAGCGGCGATGATGCCACCGGCACCTTGGTGACCACCGATGAACACGATCCAGAAACCCAGGCGCGCATTGCCACCGGCGAGCAGGTCATTAGGGCTGAGTCGCTTGACGATCCCGTGATGCAGGCGCGAAGCGCTATGGCAACGGCCCGCCGCATCGGCGAATGGGAACGCGAACAGACCCATGAATCCCTCCTGCCGTACTTAGAAGAGGAGGCAGGCGAATTTGCGGCGGCCGTGCGCCAGCGCGCGCCCGAGGAGGAATTGCTCAAAGAGCTAGGGGATATCTTCCTGCAGGTGCTTTTTCACGCCGAGATTTCCACTTTCTCGCTAGACGATGTCGCCGCCAGCTTCGTGCGCAAGATGCGCTCCCGCGCACCATATCTCTTTGACGGAACGGCGGACATAGTAGGCGTAGAAGAACAAAACCGCCTCTGGGCGGAGGGGAAATCGCGGGAGTAAAAGCGACGTCAAAGTCTCAGGGACTTTTACGCTTGGCGGGCGCGTGTAGTTATCCGGCGGGGTGAATTTCACTTAGTAGGATGGCTACTCATGAACAGGCTGCTGCGAACAATCGGGGGCTGCGGACTAGCCGTAGTAATCATCATTGCGCTGGTAATGGGGCTATTTGTGTCAAATTCCGCCGATGATTCTTCGGTTCCCAATGCCACCCCGCCCGTGGGTGGAAAAGAGGTGGCAAATATCGATGTCAACGCGCCGGGACGCACGGCCGATAAGCTAACGCACTGGGCATCGGATTTGGCAGAAAAGACCGATATTCCGCCGCAAGCGCTGCGCGCCTATGGCAACGCGGAACTTATCGCACGGCAGCAGCACCCGGGCTGCAATTTGCGGTGGAATACCCTTGCGGGTCTGGGCTTTGTAGAAACCCGGCACGGTACCTATAACGGCAACTGGTTTAAGTCCTCCAAGTTGGATGACAACGGCTACCCGCAGCCGCCGATCGTCGGCATTACCCTGGATGGCTCTAATAACACCGCGCACACCCCGGATACCGATAACGGCGAAATCGACGGGGATACGGAATTTGACCGCGCGGTGGGGCCATTGCAGTTCATCCCCACCTCGTGGGAGTCCGTGGGCGGCGATGCCAATGGCGATGGCAAGGCCGACCCGAACCAGATCGACGATGCCGCCCTGGGCGCGGCGAACCTCTTGTGCTTTGGTGATAGGGATCTCAGTGACCCGGATCAGTGGGAAGAGGCCATCTTAAATTACAACCAGTCCAGGGAATATCTGGACAAGGTAGCCCACGCGGCCAATGCCTACTCGGTACCGCAACCGGCTCGGTAGCCTCACGCGTGGCGGTTTTCTGGAACAATTGGGCGTGTAACTGAACTAAGTGGCTCAGCGACGAACATCATCTATAAGGAGTGAGTTACAGCATGGCTGGTATCATCCACGCATTTGGACGCGAGATTCTGGATTCCCGCGGTAACCCGACCGTAGAGGCCGAGGTCTTCTTGGAGGACGGCGCCCACGGCGTTGCCGGCGTTCCTTCCGGCGCATCGACCGGTGTGCACGAGGCGCACGAGCTGCGCGACGGCGGCGACCGCTACCTGGGCAAGGGCGTGCAGAAGGCCGTAGAGAACATCAACGAGGAAATCGGCGATGAAATCGCTGGCCTCGAAGCCGATGACCAGCGCCTCATTGACCAGGCGCTCATCAAGCTGGACGGCACGGATAATAAGTCCCGCCTCGGCGCCAATGCCATCCTCGGTGTTTCCATCGCTACCGCTAAGGCTGCGGCCGAGTCCGCCGCGCTGCCGCTCTACCGCTACATCGGCGGCCCAAACGCTCACGTTCTTCCCGTTCCCATGATGAACATCCTGAACGGCGGTTCCCACGCTGACTCTGGCGTGGACGTGCAGGAGTTCATGATTGCTCCCATCGGCGCAGAGACCTTCACCGAGGCGCTCAGCGTTGGTGCTGGCGTGTACCACTCCCTGAAGGCCGTGCTCAAGGACAAGGGTCTGTCCACCGGTTTGGGCGATGAGGGCGGCTTTGCTCCATCCGTTGATTCCACCCGCGCTGCGCTTGACCTCATCGTTGAGGCCATCAAGAAGGCCGGATTCGAGCCGGGCAAGGACGTTGCCCTGGCCCTTGACGTCGCTTCTTCCGAGTTCTACGAGGACGGCAAGTACCACTTCGAAGGCGGCGAGCACACCGCCGAGGAGATGTCCAAGGTCTACGAGGAGCTCATCAACGAGTACCCCATCGTTTCCATCGAGGATCCGCTGCAGGAAGATGACTGGGAAGGCTACACCACCCTGACCGCCGCCATTGGCGATAAGGTCCAGATCGTCGGCGATGACTTCTTCGTCACCAACCCGGCTCGCCTGCAGGAGGGCATCGACAAGAAGGCAGCCAACGCGCTGCTGGTAAAGGTTAACCAGATTGGTACCTTGACCGAGACCTTCGATGCCGTAGAGCTCGCGCACCGCAACGGCTACCGCACCATGATGTCCCACCGCTCCGGCGAGACCGAGGACACCACCATTGCGGACCTAGCTGTCGCCCTTAACTGCGGCCAGATCAAGACCGGTGCCCCGGCCCGCTCCGAGCGCGTGGCTAAGTACAACCAGCTGCTGCGCATTGAGCAGGAGCTTGGCGATGCCGCCGTCTACGCCGGCCGCTCCGCCTTCCCACGCTTCAACGCTTAAGGCCTTGGGATCTAGCCTAGAAGCTGGACTCCGTTAGAAAGTTAGTCCCCGCGGCACCCCGGGAAGGTGTGGCGGGGACTTCCTCGTTGTGCCACTATTTTCTGCGCAGTGTGGCCGCGAAAAGCCTATTGCGCAGCACATGTTCCGAACGCTGAAACCGTCTGAGAAAGTTGGTGAATTTCCGCGCGTGCCACGCCCGTGTTACTGGTGTGGCGGCGCTAGGATAGTAATCCTATGGCACGTGAGAAGAAGACGGAGCGCCGCCGGAGCCGCACCAGGGTTCCGGTGGCCTCGCGTGCTGCGGATATCCGCAAATCCCAGCGGGCGCAGGAAAAGAAGAACCGCAAGCCCGATCGCATGAGCATCGTTGGCATGACCGTCATCGTTGTTTTCGTGCTGGTGGTGCTCGTCATCATTGCGGTGCCGCTGCGCAATTACTACCACGGCCGCTCTGAAATCGCCCGGCTGAATGAATCGATTGCGGCGAAGCAGGATGAAAAAGACGCCCTATTAGAAGAGATCGATAAATATAAATCCGAGGACTATATCAAGCAGGAAGCCCGGCGGCGCTTCGGCGTGGTAGAGCAGGGCGAGACCGCGTACCGCATCCTCGATCCTAATATTCAGCCCGATAACCAGGTCACTACCGATAGTCAGGCGCAGGAAGATTCGCGCCCGTGGTTTGAGGTGCTGTGGGATTCGGTGGCGCAGCCGCCGGAAGAAGAAGCCCCAGCGGGCGAGTCGCAGCACCTGCCGATCGAGCCAGCGCCTGAGGAAAGCGGCGATATGCGATAATTGTTCGCATGACCGTCACTGATGCAGATTTAGCCATCGTCTCCGAGCAATTGGGCCGCACCCCACGCGGCGTGCTGGAGGTATCTTTCCGCACGCCGGATGGCCAACCGGCCGTGATTAAAACCTCTCCCAAGTTGCCGGATGGCACCCCATTTCCCACGCTGTATTACCTCACCGATCCCCGCCTCACAGCGGAGGCCTCCCGGTTGGAGGTCGCCCACGTAATGAAGTGGATGGAGTCCCGCCTGGCCGAGGACAAGGAGCTCGCCGCGGACTATCACCAAGCCCACGAGCATTTCTTAGCCAAGCGCAATGAGATTGAGGACCTGGGCACGGACTTTTCCGGCGGCGGCATGCCGGAGCGAGTGAAGTGCCTGCACGTGCTCATTGCCTATGCGCTTGCCGAAGGCCCTCAGCACTTCCGCCTCGGCACCGAGGCCGTGGCCATGGCGGCCGACCACGGTAAGCTGCGCGGTACGGCGATTCCACAGGATTGGCCCACGGTGGAAGAGCTGGGCATTGACCTGGCGGAGTTCGATTTTTCCAACGCGGAATAGGAGTAAGACATGACTCGCGTGGCAGCGATTGACTGCGGTACCAATTCCATTCGTCTGCTCATTTCTGAGATTGATGAAGACGGCAAGGTGCGCGATATCACCCGCACCATGGAAATCATTCGCCTGGGCCAAGGTGTGGATGCAACGGGTGAAATCGCGCCCGATGCCTTAGAGCGCGTCCGTGTGGCCTTGGAAGGCTATGTGCGCCAGATGAAGTTCGAAAAGGTCACCCGCGTGCGCATGGTGGCAACCAGTGCCACCCGCGATGCAAAGAATCAGCAGGAATTTTTCGATATGACTGCTGAACTTTTGGGCCAGATTGAATCCGGTGCCAAGGCGGAGGTTATCTCCGGCGAAGAAGAAGCACTCCTGTCTTTCAACGGCGCGGTAGCCGATATGGAGCCTGACCGCGGCCCCTTCTGCGTCATTGACTTGGGCGGCGGTTCTACCGAATTCGTCGTGGGTACCGCGGATGAAGAGATTCTAGGTTCGCACTCTGCGTACATGGGCTGTGTGCGCCTGACAGAACGCATCATGCGCACCGACCCGCCCACGGAATCAGAGGTTGAAATCGCCTCTGAATACGTAGCAGAGCGCATGGGCGAGGTGGAAAAGATCGTCCCCATGTCCAAGGCGCGCACCATTGTGGGCTGTGCCGGCACGTTCACCACGCTATCCGCCTTGGCACAGGGCCTAGAGCGCTATGATGCCGATGCGATCCATGGCTCGGAGCTGCGTTTCGATGCCCTGCGGGTGCTGCTCAAGCAACTCGTCAGCATTCCCTCGGAAGAACGCGCCCTCAATCCGGTCATTCACCCAGGCCGCGCCGATGTCATCGGCGGTGGGGCAGTAGCAGTTGAGGGAATCATGCAGCTTATCGAGCGCACTAGTGATGCGCGCAGCTTTTTCATCAGTGAAAAAGACATCCTAGACGGCATCATTGCAGGTCTGGTTAGTGAATCTACCCCTCATTAACTCTTTTTAGGAATAGTGTCCTACACTATTCCTTGCGCCCCGCCCCCATAGCCCAATCGGCAGAGGCAGTCGACTTAAAATCGATTCAGTGTGGGTTCGAGTCCCACTGGGGGCACGCTGTGAAGTCTCGAGACATCGTTCCTATGGTGTCTCGAGACTTTTCGTATGGCTCAGTAACTGAGCCACGCCGCGTAGCGTACGCCGATTCGATCAGTGCAGTCCCCGCCGGTCCGCAGCTCTTTGCCTGCGTCTGCGTCAATGATTTTAGGTTGCACGGTTTTCCGGTTGTTGCTGTCGATAGCAATTCCGACTGCAATGAATGCTGGGATGAAAAACGCGCTAGCTCCCGCCAGCGTCATGATGATTGCTGTGCTGGTGGATATGAGTGTAAATCGCAAGATGTTCCTTTAATCTCGACCGAAGTATGACTGTCTAGGTACTTGAGGATTAGCTCATGAAGTAGGCACCTTTTTAAGCTTATATCGAAGCTACGGATAGTGAATCCTCGGTGTACCTGACTGCAGGTGATGGGCGCCGAAGACTCGATAAAAGGGCAGCAGGAATCAAGGTCGGTAACGTCCTGGCGGGGGTCGTTCGCCATAGTTAGTCGTCTCGTAGTCAGATGTTCCTTTGCAATCTGTTGACCTTCTTATGTCGAGGCTCTTTCCCGCGGCTCATAAGGCGCGAGAGCAAGTTTCTAGCAACAAAACTCGGGTTACGTCAGCGGAGGGACCGGTCCGGCAATAAATTTCCGAGAATCTTGAACAAATTATTCCAAATGAGGAACTTTGTGGGGCGTGATGACGTTGATCTACATGAGAAAGATGATTTGTACATCACTGAGAAAGGACAACCGTGCGTTCAAGCAATCCGGTTATGACCTCGCTGACTGAAAGTAGCCAGCAGCAGAACCCCAGCTACGCGGGCGAAGCCCCTCGCCCCATGACCGTGGATGACGTCGTCACCAAGACGGGAATTACCCTCGGCATCATTATCGTGGCCGCTGCTATCAACTTCTACTTGGGCACCATGAACCCTGGCACCGCCATGATGCTTATGCTGGTCGGCGGCATCGGCGGATTCATTACCGTACTTGTGGCTTCCTTTGGTCGGAAGTGGGGTTCACCGGCCGCAACCCTAATCTATGCGGTATTCGAGGGCTTCTTCGTTGGTGGCTTCTCCTTCGTATTCGCTAATAGCACCATCGGTGGTTCTAATGGCATGGCGCTGATTGGCCAGGCAATCGTCGGTACCATCGGCGTATTCATCGGTATGCTCATTGTCTACAAGACTGGTGCAGTAAAGGTCACTCCAAAGTTCACCAAGATTTTGGTCGGCCTCATTGCAGGTGTCGCGGTCATGGCCCTTGCAAACTCCTTGGGTGCCCTCTTCTTCGATTTCAACCCACTGCGCGATGGTGGCCCTCTCGCCATCATCTTCTCCCTAGTTTGCATTGTCTTGGCTGCTCTGTCCTTCCTGACTGACTTTGACCAAGCAGATCGCCTTATCCGTGCTGGTGCTCCTGCTAAGCAGGCATGGGGCGTGGCTCTCGGCTTGGCCGTAACCTTGGTCTGGCTCTACACCGAAATTCTTCGCCTGTTGAGCTACGTTCAGCGCAACTAAGTCTTTTTCATGCTTTCGGCCCGCACTACGGTGCGGGCCATTTTTGTGTCCGCGTTTGGCTTACAGGCCTGTAATTATTGGGGTAATTCAGGGGGTATTAAGTCGTTGTTTAGCCTTTAAGCGGGTAGGAGAGGACATTCAGGCTTAAGACAGCTAATGAGCAGCAAATTTCACCATTTTGGAAAGTTATAAATGTGGTGTGTGAGATAAATGAAATAGTTAAATAGTGATTAATTTGCGGGCTCGGCAAGAAATTTTTACGCGATTCATGCATGCTATGTGGCGGGAACGGGAAACCGGAAGGTAGAGAGTTCTCTCCTCTATTTTCTCCTCGTTCCAGCTCGTCTAGTAGGAGTAACCGAAGGATTGTTGTGAAACGTCAGGCAACCGTAGCAGCGCTGGTAGTCAGCTCGGTCGCGCTGAGTGGCTGCGTTGCGGAAGTCGGCTCGAGGAGCGCGTCAGAAGATGCCGCGATGACGGCAGAAGCTGATGGCACTAGTTCGGTCGATGGCGCGGGTGATGCCAACGGAAACCAGGGGGATGACGTGGAAGACAATGCGGGGGATTCGGAACACTCCAAAGGCGAGGACACGAGTGCTGGCGCCGGTCTTCGGGGGGAGACCGGCGCCACGGCAGATGGGGATTCCGGGGTACTACCGTCGCCGGGAGAATTTGATCCAGCTGATCCAGATTTCGAGCTATTCGACCCTTGTACGGAGATTCCAACGGACAGACTAAAAGCTGCGGGAATCGGGTCTCCTATTGGGGATACTCGGAGAATCTCCGGTTCCGTCATATGTACCTTTGAGTTCCAAGGTGACCAAAATCGGGGAGGAGTGGTTGGATTATCTGGAATGATTAGTTCCAGCCCGCTTGATGATTCATTGAATCGGGAAGAAAATCCAAAAGGAAACTCTTCAAAGTTTGGGGACGTTGAAGAAAATGAACTTTTTGGAGATATGTTTTGCACTGTAATCCAAGAAACCGTTCGAGGGGTTATACGAGTCAATTACTCAGGATTTAGTCCTGACGAAAGTTACGAAGAAAAGTGTTCAATTGCTAGCGGAGTACTAGCGAATCTTTAGGATAAAAATCGGGGGAATTATGAAAATCAGTAGTGAAAGTCTACTAAACACTGCCATGGAAACAGAGTTTCTAGGAACGGAACTTATGGTGGCGGTTGGGAATGCCCAATCACCGTTGGATTCGGCGTTTTCACCTGTCAGCGGAATCGACCATGTAGGGGCGATTCATCAGCGAATCCTTGAAACAGATCCCGGTTCCGCAGGTAATTCTTTAAGAGCTTTCTCGGAGCAATTGAAATGGCTCTACGACAGTCTTGCTCGTGAAGCCCGAGGCTTTGAAGCCCAAGAAGCTGCAAATAGTAGGGTGATGGATATCGCGGACGCTGGCGGTGAGATTGGCGTTGAATCGATGCCGATTATGGATCAGCCGGAGCCAGGGTATAGCCCGTTTATGTTTACTCCGCCTGTAGTTAACGTCGGTACGTCGATTACTAAGCTGGCAACGGACTTGATGTCTACGCAGATTTGGAGCGTATCCGAAGCTAATGCGCGGTGGAAGTCCTTAGGCTCCGAGGTTCGGGAGATCGTTAGCGGGCTTGAAAAAGCCGCGGGATCCTTGGAAAGCGAGAATGACAGCGAAACGACGTCGCGGGCGGCAGCGAAGATCCGAGAGGTAGCGGCCTCGGGGAAGCATTTTGTGGCCAATGCTGAAGCAATGGGAGAAAAGCTCACTGGTTTCCACTCGCGATTGATGATGATTCAGCCGTCGGCAATGGCAATGGCGATGGATATTATGAAGATCCCTGACCCGGCCGAACGAAAAATCGCAGAGACTGCGGCGTTGGCAAAGCTCCAACCGGATCTTCAAAGGTTTGCCATCGAGGCAATGCCTAATCAGCATGCGTTAATGGAACAGTCGCCAGCTGCCGGAGGGGGCGGTGTTGATGCCGGTTTGTCTGGCGTGGATGGCGATGGCCAGAAGTATAGTACCGACAGTGTTGTGTGGCCGCGCGCGATTCAGGAAGCTATTGCCCGCGGCGAAGTGGGGCCGGGAAACTTCGACGTGGCAAATGGTACGGTCCACGATTTGGAATCCGTCGGCATGACTCCAGAGGAAACCGCTGCGTTCCAAGAGCAATTGCACGCGGACGGCAGAAAGGCCGTTTCCCAATTAGGGGTGGGCGATGGAATAGATATCAGCGGTCGCGATGTCGCAACCAGTGGAGCCTCACTCCCTGGGGCGACGCCGCATAGTCAGCTAGGTTCTATGTCAATGGCTGGCGGTGGGCCCGGTGCTACGGGTATGGGCACTGGGGCCGGGTTAGGTACCGGAACTGGAATTGCAAGTGCCGCGGGTACTCCTACCTTCGGCGGGCGAGCTGGAAGTGGAAATCCTGGCGCGCTCCGCGGTGGCGGATTCAATCCAACGGCCGGGCTCGGTAGCGGGGCCTTGGGCACGGGTGGAAGGCCTGGTTCTGGCGTAGGCGGAAACATGGGTGCACTCGTAAATTCCGCCCCAGGACTAGGTGCTGGCGGAACCACTGCGCGCGGCGGAGCAGCTTTGCGTGGTGGCTCCGGTGAGAGCGTCGGCGCTCGCGGTGTGGGAGGCGCGCTTCCTCGCGGGGCAGGCGAATCTGCTGGCAATAGCAGCGGTGGTAACGGTAGCCGGGGACACCTTGAAAGGGGAGCTGTGCGCGAAGCTGTGGTGCGCGGGGGAGGCGCCATCAATAACCCCGGTGCCAAATCTGGCGCCGCAAGGCCAGCAGCAGGTATGCGAGCCTTTGCGCCAATGATGGGAACCCGGGGTCAGGGAAATGACAAGAACCGGGTGAAGGCGGTAACGACTCAAGTTGAGCGCGATCCTAATAAGCGAGATCTGTTGGGAGAACCACCGGCTGTTGTGCCTGGGGTTATCGGCAATTGGGCGCGAGAATCCTAGGCAGCGAATCGGGAAAGGAAAAGGCTGAAGGATAGTATCCTTCAGCCCATTTCTTTTATTGTGGCAGTTGCGTCGCGGTGGCGTTTGGCTGCTGCACAGGTTCCTCGACCCCGTTCTGCAGGCCCTCCGAATCCACCCCAGGTTCGGTGGTGACAGCAGATGAAGTCGTCTCGTCATTCTTCTGTGCCGGCGCCTCGCCGGTGAAGGTCGATGCGTTGTCGATCTTGCCGGATTCAGAATCCTGTTCGTTCGGCGGGTGGCATGCGGCCAAGGAAAGGCCGGCGGTAAAAACTAAACCAGCGGTGGCGAAACGGGAGAATTTCTTCATGGGGATGTGCTCTTTCTCCAGAGTAGTGAAGGCGGTAATGAGGTGGGAGGAGGAAATTAGGATTCGCGCGGGGTGGCGGCCTTGGCGGAATCGTATGGGGCAGCCGATTCGATGGTTACCGAAATGGTCTTTCCGTTTGGTGCGGAGTACTCGCGGGTTTCACCCTCCTGTGCACCGATGATGGCGGCGCCCAGCGGGGACTGCTCGGAGTAGGTCTCTAGGTCCTTGTTATCGGTCGCAGCGGCGCGGGTACCGATGAGGAAGGTTTCCTTATCGTTCTTGTCGCCGTTGTAGTACACGTGAACAACGCTGCCGGTGTAGGCAACGCCTTCCTGCATGGTGCCACGCTCGGTGGTGGAGTTGGCCAGCAGCTCAGAAATCTGCTTGATGCGGGCCTCTTCCTGGTCCTGCATCTCGCGGGCGGCGTCGTAGCCGGCGTTTTCTTTCAGGTCGCCCTCTTCGCGGCGCTCATTGATTTCCGCTGCCACCTCTGGGCGGTGATCGATGAGTTCCTGCAGCTCGGTCTCGAGCTTTGCCTTGGTTTCTGGGGTGATGTACTGCTTTTGCTGCTCAGCCATTCTAAAACCTTCCGTGCTGTGGAATAGTGGTCAAAGTCCTGCGATGATGGCGGGACCGAAGTTAAGTATGCAACCAGGCAATTGCCTAGTTCTAGGCTGTACAAATCCTAGCACATGGGGCTAGCGACTTTCCGCGTAGTCGGGATTGTCCATATCCAGGTAATCCGGGATATTGCCGGAGCAACCATAGGCTCCACCGGCGACGGCGCGGGCATTGGTGGGGACATCGACGGCAATGCGATGCGTCTCATTTCCGCCAGCGGGAACGGCAAATTCGCGGCGGCCTACCTCGGATTTGGAATAATCGTAAGCCTGCACGATGCAGTAAGCATCCTCATCGGTGTGATTGCGGGTTACGTCGACCCAGACGCGCGTGGTGTCATCGCTCAGAACCTCTTGAGTGACCATAGAAATCTGAGCATTGACGGATTCTTTTTCCCGAAAATACTGGAAGCCGTAGTAGAGAAGGGTGACGAGCATGGCGGCGAAAATTAACACCAGCGCCTTATTGGCCCAGCTACCAGAGTTCTTTTGTGATTTATCGCGCGAGCCGTAGCGCGCGGCGGAGCGAGAATTTCCGGCGGAAGTCATAGCCCTACTTTAACCGAGGAGTACCATTTTCCCATTATCTACTAAGATAGTGGTCTGTTCTAAAAGCTAGTTTTAAAGGGGATGGATTTTCAGTGAGCGACTTTCGCCTCCTAGCAATCCACGCACACCCGGATGATGAATCCTCCAAGGGTGCTGCGACAACGGCCCGTTACGCAGCAGAAGGTGCGGATGTAATGGTGCTGACCTGCACCGGTGGTGAACGCGGTGACATTATTAACCCGGCTATGGACCGTCCTGGTGTTAAGGAAAACATGGCTGAGGTACGCCGCGAGGAAATGGCTAAGGCAGCCCGCGCGCTTGGGGTCCAACACCAGTGGTTAGGCCACGTTGATTCTGGCCTGCCAGATCCTGAGGAAGGCAAGAGCATGGAAGACCTCTTGCCGGAAGGCTGCTTTGCCCTGATGGGCGATGATGCAGCGGCCCAGGAAATGGTGCGCGTTATCCGTTCATTCCGCCCGCAGGTCATCATTACCTATGACGAAAACGGCGGCTACCCGCACCCAGACCACCTCATGGTTCACCGAGCCTCCATGATTGCGTGGGAAAAGGCCGGTGACGCCTCTTACCACCCAGAACTGGGCGAGCCCTTCGAGCCGCTGAAGCTGTACTATTCGCATGGCTTTGTGTACCAGCGTATGAAGATGTTCCACGATCTTCTACTTGAAGAGGGAAAGCCCAGCCCGTACGGTCCTATGCTGGCGCGTTGGGACACGGCTTTCGGCGATATTATGGCCCGCGTTACCACGCAGGTGGAGTGCGCCGAGTACTTCCAAAACCGTGATGATGCGCTGCGGGCGCACGCGACGCAGATCGATCCTGCGGGCGCATTCTTGGCAACCTCCGTGGAGGTCCAACAGCGCTTGTGGCCAACGGAGGAGTTTGAATTAGCCAAGACCAGGGTATCGACCTCGCTGCCGGAAAATGATTTATTTGCGGGCATTGAAAAGAACGAGGAGACTTAAAGCATGAGCGTCTATGACTCCCTTTTCTTGGCTGCGCACGATGTCACTGTTCTTGCGCAAGGCACAGAAGGTGCAGAGGGCGGGCCGATGGGTCCCGAGTTTGGTAAAGCCTCGCCCATCGGGCTGCTTATCTTGGCTATCTTGGGCGTTGCCGTGCTGGTAGCGGGTTGGAATTTCCACCGTCGCTTTTCGCGCTTCCGTCGGCGCACTATGTTCGCTGAAGACCACGGAATCGATCCATTCGACGAAGAGGCAGTGGATGCGGCGCTCAAGGAAGCTGGCCTTTACGATAACCGCAAGAAGTCGATTTTCTAGCCGGTTGGAGTAATCAACGTGACATTTCTCAAGCGGCTGATGTACCCCTTGTATGAAGCACGCCTCGTGCGGCTTATCAAGGGCAGACCGCAGCCGAAGCACGTGGCGATCATGGCTGACGGCAACCGCCGCTGGGCGCGGGAAGCCGGTTTTACGGATATCAGCCACGGTCACCGCCAGGGGGCGAAGAAAATTGGGGAGATGATCGCGTGGTGCCGTGATACCGATATTGAGGTAGTCACCATCTACCTCTTGTCCACGGAGAACTTGAAGCGCAGCCAGCAGGAAGTGCAGCTGCTTTTTGACATCATCTCTGATGTGGTCACGCATTTGTCCCAGGGGGATCTGGATTGCCAGGTGCGCCTTGTGGGTAACTTAGATTTATTGCCCGCGCCGGTAACCCAGCGCATGGTTGACGCCGCTGAGGAAACCAAGGATAACCAAGGCGTCATTGTCAATGTGGCCGTGGGGTACGGTGGGCGCCAAGAAATCGTCGATGCCGTTCAGAAGCTGGTGCGCAGCGAGGCCGAAAAGGGCACGAGCGCGGCCGAGATGGCGGACCGTGTCACCGCGGATTCGATTACGGAACACCTTTATACCAAGGGCCTGCCGGACCCGGATTTGGTGATCCGCACCTCCGGTGAGCAGCGACTTTCCGGATTCCTCCTGTGGCAAGCAGCCTATTCAGAAATTTGGTTCACCGATACCTATTGGCCGGCGTTCCGGAAGGTAGATTTCCTGCGCGCGCTGCGTGATTATTCGCAGCGTTCGCGCCGCTTTGGCAAATAGCGGCTAGATTTTTCGCATCCGCACCTTTTCGACGAGGTGATGCGAGCCCTTTTTCAATACCAGGGATGCGCGCACGCGGGTGGGCAGGATATTTTCCACCAAATTTGGCAGGTTAATGGATTGCCAAATCTCGCGGGCTTGGGCGCGCGCCTGCTCATCGTTCATATCGGCATAAGCAGCGAAGTGAGCATTGGGTCTGCGGAATTCGGTGTGGCGCAGCGTGAGGAAGCGGTCGATGTACCACTGCTCAATATCGTCCGTGCGGGCATCGACATAGACGGAGAAGTCAAAAAGATCCGCGATGGTTAAGGTGGGGCTGGTTTGGAGGACGTTGAGGCCTTCCAAGATTAAGATATCCGGCTGGTTGACCTCTTGATAGCGATCTTTGACGATGTCATAGGTGATATGCGAATACAGCGGCGCTTTGACCACGGGTTTTCCGGATTTGACGTCGGTAACAAAGCGCATAAGTGCGCGGCGGTCGTAGGATTCGGGGAAACCCTTCCGCTTCATCAGTCCGCGGTCTTTAAGCGTTTGGGTGGGAAAGAGGAACCCGTCCGTGGTCACCAGGTCCACCTTCGGGTGAGAGTCCCAGCGCTGTAGGAGCACTTGGAGGAGGCGGGCGGTGGTGGATTTACCAACGGCCACGGAACCGCCTACGCCGATGACGAAAGGCACGTGCGTGGGAGGGTTGCCCAAGAAGGCTTCGGTGGCGGCGGTGAGTTGTTGCCGGGCGGTGACCTGCATGTGGATAAGGCGGGAGAGGGGGAGGTAGACGTCTGCCACCTCGTCCAAATCAATGCGATCGCCGATGCCGCGTAGCTCTTCTAGTTCGTTTTCTGTCAACACCTGTGGCATGGATTTGCGAAGATCACGCCAGGTTTCACGGTCAAAGTCGAGGTAGGGGCTTGAATCCAGGTTGCGCGCCATAGCCTAATTGTCGCACGCGATGATAAGGGAATTAAAAATTTGCCCCCTGTAAGGTAGCCGAAAGGTTATGATATGTAATAGTTCATACTGCTTCCTACCGAGAAGAGGACTAGTCTTATATGGCTTCTTTCAATACTGACCTGCGCGATCTTGACCCCGATGTTTTCGGCGCTATCCAGGGAGAAATTTCCCGCCAGCGCGAAACTCTAGAAATGATCGCTTCTGAAAACTTCGTGCCGCGCGCCGTCTTGCAGGCACAGGGTTCTGTCCTGACCAATAAGTACGCCGAGGGATACCCAGGGCGTCGTTACTACGGCGGCTGTGAGCACGTCGATGTTGTTGAGGATCTCGCACGCGACCGTGCGAAGGCGCTCTTCAACGCGGAATTTGCCAACGTGCAGCCACACTCCGGCGCGCAGGCGAATGCCGCAGTCCTGGCCAGCATCGCGGAACCGGGCGATAAGATCCTCGGCCTGTCCTTGGCGCATGGTGGACACCTGACCCACGGGATGAAGTTGAACTTCTCCGGCAAGCTTTACGATGTCGCGGCGTATGGTGTGGACCCAGAGACCATGCGCGTGGACATGGATAAGCTGCGCGAACAGGCGCTAAAGGAGAAGCCAAAGGTCATCATCGGCGGTTGGTCCGCGTACCCGCGCACCCTGGATTTCGCGGCCTTCCGCGAGATTGCCGATGAGGTGGGCGCTTACCTGTGGGTTGACATGGCCCACTTCGCGGGTCTGGTTGCCGCAGGCCTGCACCCGAACCCAGTGGAGCACGCCGATATCGTCTCCACCACCGTGCACAAGACCCTGGGCGGTCCGCGATCCGGCATGATCTTGGCCAAGCAGGAATACGCAAAGAAGCTGAACTCCAATGTCTTCCCAGGCCAGCAGGGTGGACCGTTGATGCACGCGGTGGCTGCAAAGGCTATTTCTATGAAGATTGCGGCCAGCGAGGAATTCAAGGAGCGCCAGGAGCGCACCCTTGAGGGCGCCCGCATTCTGGCTGATCGCCTCTTGGCGGAAGATACGCAGGCAGCTGGCGTGGACGTTGTGTCCGGTGGCACTGATGTCCACCTCGTCCTGGTTGATCTGCGCAATTCGCAGCTCGATGGTCAGCAGGCAGAAGACCTGTTGCACCAGGTAGGAATCACCGTCAACCGCAATGCGGTCCCGAACGATCCTCGCCCGCCGATGGTCACCTCGGGCCTGCGCATCGGCACCTCCGCCCTGGCCACCCGCGGCCTTGATGCGGAAGCCTTCACCGAGGTTGCCGATGTCATCGGCACCGCCTTGGCACAGGGCAATAACGCCGACGTCGAGGCGCTTCGCCGGCGCGTCGACAAGATTGCCGAGGATTACCCGCTGTATGAAGGCCTTGAGGACTGGAAGCTGGTTTAGTCCTTATCCTCGGCGGCGTCCTCGTTGACGTCGTGCCCGCGAGCCTGCGCCAGCGTGGCGCGGGCTCGCTGCAGCCACTCCGGCTGTTTTTCCAAAAGCTCGCTGATTTCCGCAGTGGTCAGCGGCTTATCCATGTCATTCTTCTTTAATGCGGTGACAGAAATGCCCAGCTTGTGGGCAACTTCCTGCCGGGGGTGGGGGCCTTCGCGGCGCAGCGTTTGCAGCCACTGTGGGGGATTGTGCTGCAATTCGCGTAGTTCTTCGTGGCTTACCGCGCTATTTTGAAATTCTTCGGGCGCGGCGGGCAGATAGATATTCAGCTTTTTAGCGGCGGTCTGCGCGCGCATTGCGGTACCGGACGGTTGCTGTTGGTTATGTTGTTCACTCACGGTTTAACCGTAGCACTTTCAGTAGACTGTGCTCCATGCTGCGCTTAGCCTTTGTGACCGGTACGGAACCTGGAAAATGGTTTCAGAGATTTCAGGACAATACTGCGCACGGCGGTTTATCTACCATCGATGCGGATGACGGCATGGCGGAATTGCTCGCAGGTCGCGTGGATCTGGCGTTAACGCGCCTGCCGGATGCGCGCGTGGATGACTCCTTCCACGTGGTCCGCCTTTATGAGGAGGCCCCCGGCATCGCGGTTCCAAAAGACTCCGTTTATGCGGAGGTGGGTGAGGAGCTGGCGCTTGCCGATGTCTCCGATGAGCACCTCAACTACCGCCTCACCGAGGCAGGTGAGGTCGATATCGCCGCCGTACGCGAAGCCCTGCAGGTGGTTGCAGCCAATGTGGGGATCGCCATCGCACCGCTGCCGCTATTAAAAATCCTCAGCAAGAAACAGGTGGTTCCGCTTGCGCTGAAGGGCAGCGAGGTACCGGTCACCGAGATCGCCTTGGTCTGGCGAAAGGCGGAGGATAGCGAGGCCATTCAGGATTTTGTGGGCATCGCTAAGGGCCGCACCGCCCGCTCCTCCAGGCAGGAAAAACCGAAGCGCACAGCCCGCGAAAAAGCTAAAGCCAAACAGTCTCGAAGGATTGTTAACAATCCGTTACAAAAGCAGAAGAAGCGCCCTAAGCAGCGCAAACGGCGATGAACTGAAAGCCGATCCGCTCAATCTCCGGTGCACACAGTGGCACGGCAGTGCAGATCGCTGTACGGTTGGCTGCGCTCGCCACAATGGCGGCTGAAAACTACAGTGAACTAATTTTTCGGCTGAAATGCGAAAGGTAGATTTAGAAATGCGCAAGATTACTCGTCGTATTGCAGGTGGCTTCGCGGCCGCAACCCTCTCCGTTGCTCTCGTTGCATGCTCGGACGCAGAGGATGCCGTTGATGACGCCAAGGATAGCGCTGGCTCCGTAGCCGCAGACGCATCGGATGCTGCCGGCTCTGCCGCAGCCGATGCCACCGACGCCGCAGGCTCCGCTGCCGCAGAAGCAACTGGCTCCAAGGACGATAATGCAGAGGGCGCCAAGGGCGATACCCAGACCGTCACTACTGCAAATGGCGAGGAAGAAGTTGCCGCTGACCTTGCAACCGCCATCGAGGAAAAGCAGGCAGAGTGGGGCGACGTGCAGAGCGTAGAGTCCTCCGATAAGGGCACCTTGGCTACCTTCGAGGGCGGCAAGCACTTGGTCTACTCTGAGGAGACTGGTGCACAGCCGGTCATCGGCAAGATTGCTGAAACCTGGGTAAACGAGGGTGGCCTCGACTCTTCCGTTGGCCTGCCTACCAAGCCAGAGGCTGACGCAACCGAGGCGAACGGCTGGACCCAAGAGTTTAGCAACGGCACCATCTCCTGGACTGAGGGTGAAGACGGCCAATTCAAGGCTGATATTGAGGCCTAAGAGCTAAAAGTCGGCACCCACCCAAACGGTAGGCCGATTATCTCTCGTCACTTTCCCTGCGGGTTGTCCCGCAGGGATTTGTCGTTTTCTTAAAGTTCATCTTCCACCCATGTGATTTCAACCTTGGGTGCTTAGGTTGGGTGGCAGCCCCCAAGAGATCGCAGCACTAGCGGTATTGGGGGACAGACAAGGAAGAACAGCTTTCTACCGTTTCACAAAGGAAGATTCCTGCCACCATGACTCGCCCCTCTGTACTTTCTACTCCACTAGGCACCACCGATAATGACGTCGCTACCAAGACCTATGTCCTCGATACTTCGGTCTTATTATCTGACCCGTGGGCGCTGCGAAAATTCGCTGAACACGAGGTCGTCCTTCCCGTCGTGGTTATCTCTGAATTAGAAGGAAAACGTCATCACCCGGAGCTTGGCTGGTTCGCCCGCCAAGCTCTTCGCTTTTTGGAAGAGCTGCGCGCTACGTATGAGGCGCTCGACCAACCCGTTCCGGTAAATGTAGCTGGCGGTACTTTGCGGGTAGAGCTTAACCACCAAGACCAGTCGCTCTTGCCGGCCGCATTCCGCGGGCCGGAAGGGGACCACCGCATCTTGGCCTGCGCCTTGAACCTGGCGCACGAGGGCAAGGACACGGTCTTGGTCACCAAAGACGTACCGCTGCGCGTCAAGGCCGGCGCCGTGGGCGTGCAGGCCGATGAATACCACGCCCAAGACGTCATTTTGACTGGGTACTCCGGTATGGCCACCGCCTATACCACCACAGATGTCATCGACGCCCTCTACAGCGATGGGGAAGTGCTGCTAGACGGGGTTGTCACGGACGATGACACCCCGGTTGAAGACTTGCCGGTGCACTGCGGCATCACCTTGATTGCCGGCGCGCAATCTGCCTTGGGGCGCATCATGCCGGACGGGGCGGTGCGCTTGGTGCGCGGCGATCGCAATGCCTTCGGCGTGCAGGGGCGTTCGGCGGAACAACGCATTGCCTTGGATCTGCTGCTGGATCCGGAGGTTGGCATCGTTTCCATCGGCGGTAGGGCCGGTACTGGTAAATCAGCGTTGGCATTGTGCGCAGGCTTGGAGGCTGTCTTGGAACGCGGAGAGCACCGCCGCATTGTGGTCTTCCGGCCCATGTACGCCGTCGGCGGGCAGTCGCTGGGGTACCTGCCGGGCTCTGAATCAGAGAAGATGAACCCATGGGCTCAAGCGGTCTATGACACCTTGGAAGGCCTAGTCTCTGACAACGTCCTAGAAGAGATTCACCAGCGTGGGCTCATCGAGGTCCTGCCACTGACCCATATCCGCGGCCGGTCCCTGCACGATGCCTTCGTTATCGTGGACGAGGCGCAGTCATTGGAGCGCAATGTTTTGCTCACCGTGCTCTCGCGCTTGGGGGAAGGCTCGCGAGTAGTGCTCACCCACGACGTTGCCCAGCGCGATAACCTGCGGGTGGGCCGCCACGATGGGGTACAGGCGGTCATCGAAAAGCTCAAGGGCCACGAGCTCTTCTCGCACATTACCCTTAAGCGTTCGGAGCGCTCCGCCATTGCGGAACTGGTAACCGATCTATTAGAAGGCAACGACTAAGTGAGGGCCGGATGAAAGCGATTTCGCAGACAGCGAATTTAATGAATTCTTTATAGAAAAAATCACCCAAGACCAGTAATAATGGTGCTTATGAGCGAGAACGCCAAGAAGACGTCTGCGGACGATAAGAAAAAGGATTTCCGTATTCGGCCCTTCACTTCGGCCGATTACCCGCAGATGCGGGAAATCTACGAGCAGGGCCTGCAAACCGGCCATGCCACCTATGAAACCCGATCCTTGACCTACGAGGAGTTTACGAGCTCCAAGATCATGGCCTCGGTGCACGTAGCCGTTGAGGCGGACGATGATTCCAAGGTATTGGGGTGGGTTTCGGCCGCTCCGATTTCCTCGCGCACCGTCTTCCACGGCGTCGTGGAGGATTCCATTTACTTGGGATCTGATGCCCAAGGCCGTGGCATTGCAGGGGCCTTGCTCGATTGCCTCATTGAAGTGTGCAAGGACCTGCACAAGTGGGCCATCCACTCTTGGATCTTCCCGGAAAATGAAGGTTCTGCGGGCCTTCACAAGTCCCGCGGTTTTGAAAAGGTCGGCACCTACTCACACATGGCCAAGATGACCTATGGTGAGTTGGCCGGTCAGTGGCGCGATACCGATGTCTACGAGCTCCTGCTTCCCAAGCCGGAGGAAAAGAACAGTTAAAGGGCACTCGGGGATGCGGACGAAATCTTGGAGGATTTTCCGTATGTCTAATATTCGATACACGAATGCGCAACGACTTAAGGC
>NZ_JBEHGF010000029.1:0-31100 GCF_040225725.1 Corynebacterium sp. KPL4015
GCACGTGCTGGCCCCTGACACCATCACACTGCATGCTCTATCGAAAGGTAGAAACACCACTCAAACGGACTTGACCCCTTCGTGGTCCTACTGCTAGTCGGCATAGGCCTGTTTATGGTGACTAGTACAACAAAGTTTCCCATATTTGTCCCTCTTTTTATGGGACTTGTATGCACAATCGCAATTCTCACCTCTGGGAAGCCCGATCCTGCTGAATGTAGTAAGCCCGATCCTGCTGAATGTAGTGACGTAAACATCACGAAACAGGCGGAGTCCGAACAAAAAGGGGTCGGTTGGATTATGAGGCTAACCCCCGTTCAGGTCGTTAACTTGGTCATAGCGTGGCGGGCTTCGGGAAAAATAAAAAGCACTTGGGAAAAGGGGTGACTAGGAGATCTGGGGGAATGGTTGACATTATTCATGAAGCTCAGGACGCACACCTGTGCGCCCTATTCATCAAAGCCCACGGACACGGTGGAGACTACGAGTACGCGCGAGACGGCTCCAACAGCGCAGTCAAACACCTGCAAGCAATACTGGCAGAACTGCCCGCTACTTCCCCACCGGCCCGCGATGCCGGCATACTCGCTAAGTTCGTGCGTGCAGCACAGAGGAATTTGTCTCGGCAACGCCCTGACACAAACCGGTAGTATCACACCAAAATAACCATCATCGTTGCAACGACCCCTAGAATCCGCCCTGCTTGTTTAATCCATGAAAAGCCGTCAAAATAGAGATAGCCCTTTTCCCATAACCTATCTCCCTAGGACGCTCCCCATGGACTATGTCTTGGCTCTCGGCGAAAACCCCGATTTTCCTTTGTGGCTTCGCGCGACGCACCTCATCAACTTTGTACTCATCGGCATGCTCTTGCGCTCCGGGCTGGAAATGCTTTCTTCCATGCCGCGCCTGTGGTGGCGCAATGACTGCGCGCCTGGCACCGAATGGCTGCGTTTTACCAAGCGCAAGCTGCCCAAGGAAGAGGGCGTATATACCTCTTTGATGGACGAGCTTTCGTGGTCACCGGTCGTGGCGCTGCCGGGCCGCGAAAACATTGGCCTGGGCCGCCACTGGCACGGCCTTTCGGTCATGCTGTGGGTCCTCAATGGCCTGGTGTACGTCGTGCTGCTCTTTGCCACCGGCCTGTGGCAGCGCCTCATCCCCACCTCCTGGGACATCATCCCGGAGGCGTGGGATACCTTCAAGGTCTATATCAGCCTCAGCGCGCCCGGCATCGAGCACTTCACGCCATACGATGCCCTCCAGCAACTCGCCTACGCCTTCGTCATCTTCATCGTTGCGCCCTTCATGATGGTGACCGGCCTGGGGATGTCGCCGGCCATCCGCGTGCGCTTCCCGTGGTTTGTAAAGATGCTGGGCGGCCACCAAGGTGCGCGGTCGCTGCACTTTATCGGCATGGTCTTGATGTCCGCGTTCATCCTGGTCCACGTGGTGCTGGTCTTCTTCGTGCACCGCGAGTACAACATGGTCCACATCGTCTTCGGTGACGTCTCCACCGAGCGCTATGTGCAGGCCTTTACCACCGTCGTCATCACCATCGTGGCGGTCATCATCTTCTGGATTGCCCTGTCCTATTGGACCTTGGCGGACCGCGTCCGGGCACATAATTTCTTGGTCTCGTTCACCGAAATCGGCCGCAAGCTTTCGCTGAACCACTTCCACCCGCGCAAGCCCAAGGAAACCAAGGACTCGCCGATGCCCATTTCCTCCTTCCACTGGACCAACGGCCTGCCGCCGACGGAGAAGGAGTCCCCGGAGTGGACCGAGTACAAGCGCAATGGCTGGGAGGACTACGCCATTACCGTGGCTGATGATGTCAACGGCACCGAAAAGACCGTCACCCTTGAGCAGTTGCGGGAGCTGCCGCAGACATCCTACATCGCCACGCATACCTGCATGCAGGGATGGTCTGCGACCTCCAAGTGGGGAGGGCCCAAGCTTGCCGATGTCCTCGAGCTACTCTGCCCCCGCCCCGAAGGCGCCAACTACGTGCTCATCGAGTCCTATGGCTTGGCGCAAAAGATGTACGATAACCGCCCGCGCGAGCCTTTCTACGCGGCCTTCGATATCGAGACCGCCATGGAGGATCAGTCAATTTTGGCGATTTCGCGCAATGACCAGGACATCGATCTACACTTGGGCGCCCCAGTGCGCGCCCGCGTGGAATCGAACCACGGGTATAAGGCAGTGAAGTGGGTATCGCGGATTGCCTGGATTGGTGATTACGCCGACTACGGCGATGGCCGCGGCGGCACCCGCGAGGATTCCGCGCTCCAAGCCTTCAACGGCCGCATCTAACACCGAAGGATTAGAATTTGTTTCTATGACTGATAAATCTTCCGTCACCGAAACCCGCATCGCCATCGATGGCATCCGCAATGACAATGACGTGCGCAAGTGCCTGCAAAAGCTCTACGGCATCTTTGCCGATACGGGAATGGGCCAAGCCACCTTCGAGATGACCGGGGATGCCACCGCGGATGTCGTCATCAAGCACGCTGAGTCCGTCTCGGTGGACCCGGAGGTCATTGATGCAGCGGTGCGCAAAGCGGGGCCGTACCGCCTGGCCTAATCGATGCGCGGCGGCTCGTAGCCGTCCTCTTTAAGCCACGCGATATGCGGTGGGGTATTCATCCCCCACTCGCTGCGCGCCCACGCGAAGGTCTGGCGTACCTCGGCCTCGGAATAACCGCCATCGCGCAGGTACTGCCGGAAGCCATTCGGCCCGGAATCCTTGATCCAGAGCCAGACGTAGTCGTCGAGGGAGTCATCGGCAAGCAAGCTTTCTAAGCCCGCCGGAACGAACTCGCGCTCGGCGCGCACGCGGTCCGCCAAGTCCTCGTCGAGGAAATCGTAGAGGTAGTCCATCGCGTCTTCGAGCTCGGCATAGTGTCGTGGATCCATGGGCTAAATCTCCCGGTGCTTAGTGCCGATGACCATGCGGTCGATCTCTTCCAGTATCTCATCCACGATGGCCGGATTGAAGGCCCGATCCTTGCGCAGGACTAGGAGCTCGCTCTGCGCGGCGTTAAGCGCGGTGCGCCGGGCCTCCAGCGCGACGCGGCGGGCCTCCTCGGCGCGCTGCTTGCGCTCGTCGTTATTCTCGGCGGGGTTTTCGCCATCACCCAGGCGGTCCTCAAACCACTGGATGACGTTGGCGGAAATTTCCGGATCGACAGTTTCGGCCTCGCCGGTGGCATCGTCCTCGGGCCGGAATTGCGATAGCGCATCGATGCTGGCGGCGCGCGCCCGCGAGACCACCGCGGCGCGCATCTTATCGTTGGCGGCCTGCGAGGCCTCAGTGAGATCGAGCTGCCTCATCAGCCACGGCAGCAGCAGGCCGGGCAGCACCATGGTGACCAACAGGACGGTCAGGGCGATAACGGCCAGCTCGTGGTGGAAGGCGAAGACGCCGGTAGGAATGGATAGAACCAGCGCCAAGGTCACCAGGCCGCGCATGCCGGACCAGGTCATCAGCAATACCTCCTGCATCCGCAGCGGAGCAACGTGCGGGCGCCCGCGCGAGACGTTGAGGCGGTAGTAGAAGAACATCCACACAAAACGCACCACGAAGGCCACCAGCGAGAGGATCACGCCAACCATGACCGAGTGCCACAAATCCGAGCCGACCTCCGCGATGGCCGTATTAACCGTCAGCCCGATTAGGCCGAACGCGACGCCGGTAAACAGCAGCTCCATGGTCTCCCAGAAAGACTGGCCGGAAAGCCGGTCCTCGGCCTGGATATCAGCGCGCGAGTTGAGCTCGACGGCGGCGATGACCACGGCGATAACACCGGAGGCTTTTAATTCCTCGGCCACGAGGAAGGTGGCGAAAGGAACCACCCAGGTCAGGGCGTTGCGCGCGACCACATCGTGGACGCGGGTAATAAACAGCGCCGTCAGCCGCCCGATGAGCCAGCCGATAGCAAGCGCGACGACGGACGAATAGAGGAAGCTCAGCACGCCGCTGCCAAAGGAGATATCGCCGCCCTGGGTCACGGCGGCGAGCGCGAGGTGGAAGGCGACGATGGAGGCGGCATCATTAAACAGCCCCTCCGTTTGTAAGGTGGTGATGATGCGGCGCGGGATGCCGGCGGGCTCGGCCACCGCATCCACGGCCACGGGGTCCGGCGGGGCGATGGCCGCGCCGATGAGGATGGCGGCGGCGATGCTAATCCCCGGCAGGAAGGCGTAGGCGGTTGCACCCACGGCGAGGGTGGTGGCAACAACGAGGAGCACGGACAGGCTCAGGATGGTCACCCACTGCCCGCGAATCACACCCCAGGACGTGCGCCGCGCCAGCGCCCACAGCAGCGGCGGCAAGAAGATGGGAAGGATGAGCTCGGTGGGGATGTCGAATTGCGGCAGCCCCGGCACGAAAACGGCGCAGGCGGTAATAATCGTCAGCAGCGCGGGCCAGGGCAGCCCGACCCTATCGCCGATCGCAACGACGAAGACGGTCAGCAGCATGAGCCCGATGAGAACCAGTAAAACTTCCATGGGCTCGATAGTATTACGCGCGCCAAATATACGGCTCGCGGCTCAATTCCTCCGGCCGGAATTGCGCGAGGAGCTCGGCGGCGGTCTCCGCCTCATAGCCCAAAGACTGCGCCAGCTGCTTGACGATGCCCCTCGGCTCCCCCATATCCCGCATCGTCACCGCGCCATCGCGCTTGGCCAGGCGCTTGCCCGCGGTATTCAGGACCAGCGGCACGTGCACGTAGCTCGGCGGTGCAATCCCCAATAAGGAGGCCAGGTAGGCCTGGCGTGGGGCGGAGGATAAGAGATCGTCGCCGCGGACCACCTGGTCGATACCCTGGTAGGCATCATCAACGACCACCGCCAGGTTATAGGCCCAGCCGCCGTCCTGCCCGCCGCGGCGCAGGATAAAATCATCGACGTCACCGGTGTACTCGCCGTGCAGGGCGTCGTGGATGGTGAAGATGGAGACGTCTGCGCGCAGGCGCAGCGCCGGCTGACGGTTCTCGGCGGCGAGCTGGGCGCGTTTGGTGGCACGTTGGGCATCGGAAAGCCCACGGCAGGTGCCCGGGTACTGGCCCGGAATGGCGTGCGGGGCGCGGGAGGCTTCGCGGGTATCCTTGCGCGAGCAGTAGCACTCGTAGACCGGCAGCTTCTGGAGCGCCGCGGCATAGGCGGCCTCGCGATCCTGCTGGTAGATGACCTCGCCATCCCACTCCAGCCCCAGGGCCGCAAGGTCCGCAAGCTGGCGCTCGGCCGCCGCGCGGGAGGAGCGCTGCTTATCGATGTCTTCCACCCGCACCACAAACCTGCGCCCCGTCGACCGCGCGTAGAGCCACGCCAGAAGCGCCGTGCGCAGGTTGCCAAAGTGCAGATCGCCGGAAGGGCTCGGGGCGTAGCGGCCCGCCCCGGTGGTCGCGGAATTCATATTCCCAGCATACGGTTTGGCACAATGGTGGGCATGGAAAAATCCCCCTCCTATCAAGTGCGCTTTATCCCCGTTCATTCCACTCTTTACCCCTGGCTCGTCACCATTTTCGTCGTGACGTTTTTGATTTCTAATATCAACGCCACCAAGGGCGTCCAGCTCGGACCGCTCGTGACCGATGGCGCCTTCTTCCTCTTCCCGCTGGCCTATATCGTCGGCGACGTTTTATCCGAGTGCTACGGCTTCAAGTCCACCCGGCGCGCCATCTACATCGGCTTTGCAATGGCACTGCTCGCCGTAGTGTGTTTCTACATCGCCATCTGGCTGCCCGCGGCGGATTTCTATGAGGGCCAGGAGGCCTTCGCCGCCACGCTGGGCCTGGTGCCGCGCATCGTTTTGGCCTCCCTGGCCGGCTACCTGGTGGGCCAGCTGCTCAACGCGTGGACGCTGACCGCAATGAAGAAGCGCAGCGGCGAAAAGGGCCTTTTCTCCCGGCTGATCGCCTCCACCGTGGTGGGCGAGTTTGGCGATACCTTGCTGTTTTGCGCCATCGCCGCGCCCGTCATCGGCATCGACACCACGAGCGGGTTCATCAACTACGTGGTGGTGGGCTTTGTGTGGAAGACGCTGATTGAGGTCGTCCTCTTGCCCATAACCTCCACTGTTATCAAGCTGGTGAAAAAGCGCGAAGATTACCGCGCCTTCGACGCCGCGTAGTAGCGGCCCAAGAATTCATCGCGGTAGTCCTCGTAGTAGCCGCCGTTGATGGCGGCGCGAATATTATCTACTAGCCGCACCATGAATTCCACGTTGTGGATGGTGCACAGCGTGCCGGCCAAAAATTCCTTCGCCTTGAGCAGGTGGTGCAGGTAGGCGCGCGAGTAATTCTCCGTGACGTAGCCGCCAAATTCCTCGTCGATGCCCTTGAAATCCCGCTTGAACCGCGCATTGGTGAGGTTGAGGCGGCCATCGAGCGTGTAGACGCCACCGCGGCGAGCCAGGCGGGTCGGCGCGACGCAATCGAAGGTATCGGCGCCGGCTTCGACCGCGGTGAAGATGTCATCGGGCTCGGAGATGCCGAGCAGGTGGCGCGGTTTATCGTCCGGCAGTTCGTCGCACACCCAGCCCACGATGGTGCCCAGGTTCTGCTTTTCCAGCGCGCCGCCGATGCCGAAGCCGCCGAAACCGCGCTGACCCTTCTCCCGCGCGGCGCGGTCCAGGTCCAAGAGCCCGCGGGTGGCCTGGCGGCGCAGGTCCTCGTATTGCGCGCCCTGCACCACGCCCCACAGCGATTGCTTCGGGCGGTGGTAGCGCTCGCGGGTGAGCCTGTCATGTTCCTCTAGGCACCGCTGCGCCCACCGGTGCGTGCGGGCCACGGATTCTTCCTGGTAGGTGCGCGAATCAATGAGCGTGGTCAGCTCGTCAAAGGCGAACATGATGTCCGCGCCCAGCCCGTGCTGAATCTGCATGGATTTTTCGGGCGTAAAGCGGTGCTTGGAGCCATCGATAATCGAGCGGAAATCCACGCCTTCCTCATCCACCTTGGCCATGCGCTCCCTTTTTGCGGCGCGAATATCCTTCTCGGTGAGATCCGCCAAGTCCATGGCGATGACCTTTTTAAAGCCCACGCCCAAAGACATCACCTGGAATCCGCCGGAATCGGTGTAGGTCGGCCCGTGCCAGTTCTCGAATTTCGCCACGCCGCCGGCCTCATCCACGATGTCATGGCCCGGCTGCAGGTAGAGGTGATAGGCATTGGACAAAATCGCCTGCGTTCCGGTGGCGCGAATCTGCTCCGGCGTCAACGTCTTCACCGTGGCCTTGGTCGCCACTGGGATAAACGCCGGGGTGGCGATATCTCCGTGCGGGGTGTGGATAATACCGCTGCGGCCATGCTTGCCGGGGCCTTCGGGCAGGCGCTTATCGATGTCGAAACTTAAGTCCTTCATTCCTTATTTTCCTCTTCTTCCCTGGTCTTCTGGCCGTCATCCGCGTGTTGTGCTTCCCATTCTTCCTCAAGCGCGGTGCCTTCGATGTCTACGGTGGGCAGGATCTTATCCAGCCACTTGGGCATCCACCACGTAGCACGGCCCATGAGGAACATGGAGGCGGGGACGAGGGTCATGCGGACAAAGAAGGCATCGAAAAGCACGCCCGCTGCCAAGGCAAAGCCGAAGATCTGGATGAACGGCAGCGGCTGGTTGATAAAGGCCACGAAGACCGAAATCATGATGATGGCGGCGGCCGTCACCACGCGCGCGCCCTGGGTAAAGCCGGTGATGGTGGCCTCATCGACAGCGCTATAGGGCCCCGCCGTGCCCTTCGGATGCCGCGCGATGTGCTCGCGCATGCGGGTGACCAGGAATACCTGATAGTCCATGGCCAGGCCGAAGGTCACGCCGATGAGGAAGATCGGCATGAACGATAGCAGCGGGCCGGGGCCTGGGACGAGGCCCCACAGGCCGTCTTGCCATACCAGCACCGTGAGTCCAAAGGCGCCGCCGACCGAAAGCAGGAAGCCGAGGCCCGCTACCAGCGGCACCAAGATGGAGCGGAAGACGACGAGCAGCAGCACGATTGCCAGCCCCACAACAATGCTCAAGTAAGGCGCCATCGCATCGCGCAGGCGCTCGGTAATGTCCAACTGCACGGCAGTCAAGCCCGTCAGGCCGATCTCGGTGCCGGTGGTGCCTTCGATCTCCTTGGTGGCAGAGCGCAGCGCGTGCGCGACATTAATGGTTGCGGCTTCCGTTGGCGAGGTTTCCGGGGTCACCATGATTTGTGCCGCGCGCTGGTCCTCGCTGAGTGCAACGATTTGTGCGTGCTTTACCCCGCCGAGCGTCTTCAGCTGATCCGCGGTGTAGAGGAAGGACGCCAGCGCTGCCTTGTCTTCGGCGCTGGTCGGCGCGGCGGCGTCTTCCTTGTCCTCGACCTCTGCGACGGGGGCGATTTCCGGCTCCGCTGGCTGTTCGCCGGGCTGATCCGCGGGGTGTTCCGCTGGCTGGTCGCCAGGCTGGTCAACAGGGTGTTCTGCGGGGTGATCACCGGGCTGGTCGGCTGGCAGGTCCGCCGGCTGATCGGGCGCCTCGTCGGGCGCGGGCTCAGGCGCGTTGTCAGGCGCATGATCCTCCGGATTATCGGCGGGTGGCTCGCCGGCGCCTTCTTCGGGTTCGGCTTCTCCGCCTTGAGCCGCCACCAATGGGGCGAGTGCGGCGGAATCGGCGTTGATGGTGTGGGCATCGACAACCGCGAGGAACGGCCCGTTGACGCCAGGGCCGAAGCCCTCGGCCATCAGGTCGGCAGCCTTGCGCTGGGTGGTATCGGGATTCGAGGTGGTATCGGCAGGCAGCGCCAACTCCATGTGGAGCACGGGGGCGGTCATGGCGCCGAGGGAGAGGACGACGAGGGCCATCGCCAAGCCGGGCACCTTTTGTACCAGTCGTACCCAGCGATGGCCCATGGTTGGGCCGCGGCGCACCTTTCCCTTGCGGGAAGGGTTGCCGGCCACGCCGGGGATGCGGCCGCTAAACGCCTTGTCCCCCAAAAGCCCGAGCATCGCGGGGATGAGCGTGAGGGAGACGAGGACGGCGATGGCCACGGTTGCGGCGGCGGAAAGCCCCATGGCGGTGAGGAATTCGATGCGTGCAATGAGCAGGGCAAAAAGCGCGGTAAAGACGGTGGTTCCGGCGAAGACCACGGAAGAGCCCGCCGTTCCTGCCGCCATACCGGCTGCTTCTGGGGCGGACATGCGGGCGCGCTCGGCGCGGTAGCGGGACAAGATAAACAGCGCATAGTCGATGCCCACCGCCAGGCCAATCATGATGGCCAGCACCGGCGTCATGTTGTTGAGCTCTATCCAGTGCGTGGTAATCAGCATGCCGCATGCACCCAGGCCGACCCCGATGACGGCGGAAATCAGCGGCATTCCAGAAGCGACCAGGGAGCCAAAGGTAAAGATGAGGACGAGGAAGGCCACGCCAAGACCGATGATCTCGGAAGTGGAGTTAACCCGAATCTCATCGCCAAACCCGGCGCCGCCGGCCTCGACGGTAAGCCCCTGCTGCCTGCCGATGTCCATCGCTTCCGTCACGATGTCCTTATCGGCCTGATCCACGCTATAGGGCGATTCGGCATCAAAATCGAAGGTGGTATAGGCAATGGTCTCATCCTCATTGACCATGGCGAGGTTATCGGCATCGGCACGCGCGGATGATTCCGGCAGCCCCATCTCCGTGAACTGGTGGACGACCTCGTCCTGCAGCCGCGGCGAGACCTCAAGCGGGTTGCCAAAGCGCATGGTATCGCCCATCTCCAGGTTGTCCTCGAGGTGGGAAATGACCGCGTTGATGGCCTTTTCATTGGCGGGATCCGAGAGCTTTTGGCCCTCCGGGGCTTGGAAGACCAAGTTCACCGATGGGGAGTTGGCGGGGTTTCCGCCTTCCGGGAAAAGGTCCATCGTCTTGTAAGTGGCATCGATGGACGGGGTGCCTTTGATAGCGAACTCGCTCGTCATCGGTTTCATCAACAAGGCGGTAGCGCCGCCGGCGGCGGCCAGTAGGACCACCCAGGTGACGATGACCTTCCATTTATTGAGGAATGACCAGCGCCCGAGCCGGTAGAGGAGTTTAGCCACGGGAAATGTACCTTCGCATTCGCGTAGTCGGACGGATTTAACTTCGCCCTAGTGTAGTTGCCGTGCCCCTTATTCCCTATTACTTAGCCGCCGGGCAGCCCGTATTCACAGACGATGCCAAGGCGGCGGGCCAAAAAGAACCGTGGCCATTCGATGCAGTCAAGGACTAGATCGGGTGGCCACGGCGGAGCGGCGTAGACAATGCAGCCGCGAGAGAGCGCTCGCTGTTTAAACGAACTTCGACAAGCTCAGACCAGGAAGAACGAGGTCAGAGAAGAAGGCGCTAATTTTCTTTACCCGCTCGATAACAGCAGCGATGGTCTCGCCTAGTGTGCCGAACGAAGAACCGTGGAAAGAAGAACCATCGGCTGCAGCGTTGTCGCCCGAAGGCTTCTTTTCTGGGGTTACCTGGTCAGATGGTTTAGCGTTTTCGGAGGCACCGTCGAATGCCACGGTGAGATCCGAGTTGGCATCGTCAAGCGGCTGCCCCACTGGGTACTTGCCCAAGAAGATGTCGGAGCCCGTCTGGGTCAGCGAGGTGGGGGCATCAGTTGTGGCATAGGTCTTGCCGGTTTCCGGTACCAAGGACTCAGTAAGCGTGAAGGTAGAGATTGCGGCGTCATCGCCAGACAATTCAACCGGCTTGTTCTTAAGCGGGCCCGAGGCGCCCGTAAGTTTATAATCCGCGGTGATGGTGGCGTTTTGTCCTGCTACTTCTACCTTGATATCCGAGAACGTGAGATCGACGCCGTAGGAACCATTAGGGCCGAGGCCTGGATAGCCTTGAATCTGCACGGATCCCTGAGTGTCAATAGTGCCGTTTCCCTCAGCATCCAGCGTGGTGTGGGCCGCATCGACCGGGAAGGTGAAGTCCTTTCCTACCTTCTCCGCGCCTTCGGTGGTATTGATGATACCTTTGGCAAGCGGGTTGGTCTCCACGTGGTGAATGAAGGATTCCTTGATGGGCCAGTTCAATTGGCCGGATTCCACGGCGGGGACATCGGCTGGAGCCTCATCGGCAGAGGCTACTGGGGCGCTGACGGCGCCAAGTGCAACCGCTCCAACGGCGATGACGGATGTTGTTTTCATGAATTTCTCCTCTTGAAAGCAGTGGTGAAGCTTTGCCTAAAATATTAGGCGAGCCTTACCTTATTTGGAAAATTAGAAAAAGTAAATCAGTGGCGCTTATCAAGCTCGGTGAAGATCCCCGAGTTGAAAGCAAATGCGCGCTGCGCCTCTGAGAGCAAAGCCTCGCGCTGCTCCGCAGTCAGCATGAGGCCGTCTAGGCGTTCGCGGTAGCCCTTGCGGTACGGCGGAATCTTGCCGATGGCACTGAAGTCATAAAAGTTCAGCGCATCCGGTTCGATGTCATAGAGGGTGCCGAGGCGCGCGGCAATCACCTGACCGCCGGAGACGTCACCGAGATACCGGACATAGTGATGGGCCACCACTTCTACCGCGCTGCCGGATACCCCTTCTAGGCGGGCAACGTAGGATGCTGTCGCCGGCAGGATCCGGATCTTTTCACGCCAGTCGCCGCCGACGAGCTCCGCCAGATCCGCCTCCAGAGCAAAGCGCCGCTCAAGGCGTGGATCGGCCACCGCACCGGCGATTGGAGTATGCGCCACACTGCGGACTGCACGCTCCAGAGACTCATAGACAAACCACAGCTGACCGCTTAAATCGGCGGCGGCCTCAGCGCTCAGCTGGCCCGACATGAGCCGCTGCATAAACGCCGAACCCTCCGCATTCTCATGGGCGTGGGCGGTCTCCTCACGCAATGCGACGGATAATGGTTTCTTGAGCGTCACAGTCACTGACTTCCTCCAAAGTAATGCTTACCTAATGTCCAAATATAAATTTAAGGTTAGGCAATCCTTATTTACAAGGCTTGTGGGAAGAAGTCAACCAAAAGAACTAACTCCCTACCCCACCGCCTGCGGTGCGCGCGGCTTCGGGATGCGGCTGCCGACACCGCCCGCGCCGCTGACCCCCTATTATCGGATCAGCAGCTTGTTATCGGTGGAGTAGAGCACGCACGCTCTCAAGGGCGCCCGACTTCATAAACGCCTGCCCAAGAATGGCAAACATGCTGCCAATGGTTGCCACGCCCAAGATGTAGTTCCACACCTTGGCGAAACTAGAACCGGAGGGAGTGTCCTTCTCTGGCTTATCAGTTCCCGGCTTCTTAGACTCCGAAGTCTCAGGGCTCTTTGGAGTCTCCGGCTTCTTCGGCGGTGCCGGGGTCTGTGAGGTCGCTGGTGGCTGCGGAGCTGGATTGTCCTTCGGTGGCTGACTTTGTGGCTGCTCTTCCTTTTCCGGCGCAGCTACCGGCGGCTGCGGAGCAGGTTCGTTCTGCGGCATTTCATCCTTCTTTTGGCCGCAACCAGGAGAAACCTTGAGGGTTAGGTGGGCATCATCAAGCTCAGGCTTGTTCTCTGAGCTATACATGCCCATGAAAAGTTGGTCTACGCCCTCGATTTTTCCATCTTTTGTCCCCTGCTGCTCCTTGTACCGCACATCGCTGGCAGAAAGGGTCAGCGTGTCTCCCTCCTTGGTCCATCGCGCCGTGCCGTGGCCAAAGATCCCATCCCCAGTGCGCTTATTAGCGTCGATGTGGTCGTCCACGGTGTATTGAAGCATATTCTTACCCTCTACGTGATAGACCTCGTAGCCGGAACCGAGCTGGGCTTCATTACCGGAGGTCTTGATGAAAGGTGCCACTACCGTGGAATGCAGAGCTCCGTGGTGACCGGTGAACGTTATCGAGGAGTCTTTGCTCTCGATATTGGACGACACCACATTGCCCTCCTCATCTACCGTTACCGTAGAGGTTGCAGGATCGACCTCGAAGCCGAAAGAGAAATCCTTCCCCTTAGGATCACCGGTTTGCGTCACTGGGCCACTAGTGGACCAATCACCAGCAGCAAAACCGCTTTTGAGGTAGGAACGCCACGAGTGCTTAATTCCCCAGTTCAAGGAACCGGATTCGATGGTGCAAGTTTCTTCCGCAGAAGCGTGTGGCACGGTGAGCGCGGTCGCCGCGAGAGCGGTGACCACTACTTTCTTAAACATGGAAATCCTCCAATTTATGTGAGAAGAGTGGGTTGATGGTGGGCGTGGCACGCTGTGGATGTACCTGCAGCCCATCGACGGATATCGGCCAGCCATACACTTGAGACAATGTTGGACTGGTAAAGACCTCATCTACGCGCCCTTGGGCTGCTACTCCCCCGCACGACAGGCATACGAGATGATCGCAATATGCTGCTGCCGCGTTGAGGTCATGCAGCACCACGAGGACGGCGACGCCTGCCTCGCGGGCAAGGGCTTTTACTGAGCCCAACAGTTGTTCTTGGTGCCGGATATCCAGCGCGGCCGTTGGCTCATCCAGCAAGATCACCGGGGTATTTTGGGCAAGCACCCGTGCGAAGGCCGCGCGGGCGCGCTCACCACCAGACAACGTGCTGATGTCTCGGCCCGCTAGGTGCGCGACGCCGGCGGCATCGAGGGCGGCGTCAATAAAGTCATCGTCGAGATCTGCGTAGGCAGTTCCTTCCCACGGGCGGCGCCCCATCGCAACGACATCGCGGACAAGGAATTCGAAGGACACCGAGACGTCTTGGAGCATCACCGCACGCGTGCGCGCGAGCTCTCGCGCTGGCGCCTTGGGCGATAACCCACCCACGGTGATCTCACCGGAATAGTCGATATCTCCAGCCACGGCAGCTAGGACGGTGGATTTTCCGGCGCCGTTCGGACCGATAAGTCCTGTAACTTCGCCCGCTTGAGCAGTGAAGGACACCTGGTCCACGAGGGTGTGCTCCCCCACGCGAACGGTTAAGTCTTTAGCGTTTATCATCAGTGCACTCCTTTGCGCATCATGCGGCGCAGCAAGATGAAGAACGTTGGCCCACCCACCAGGGCGGTGAAAATGCCGATGGGAAGATCCGCAAAAGAAATCATCGTGCGCGCTGCCACGTCGGCGAAACCAATGAGTACAGCGCCGCCAAGGGCGGAAGCCGGCAGCAGGATGCGGTTTTCTGGTCCGACGACGCTGCGCAGCAGGTGGGGAACGATAAGTCCTACAAAGCCAATGAGGCCGGCGAAGGAAACGGCCGCGGCGGTCAACACTGCCGATGCCACGATCGCCACGATGCGCAGCCACGGCACGTTCACGCCGGTATGTGCGGCGGCGCGCTCGCCGAGCGCGAGGACGTCCAACTGCTTGCCCAGGCGCAAGGCCACTGCGAGGCCAACCACCACGATGGGCAGTACCGCCCAGACGTGTTTCCACTGCGAGCCGTTGAGGGAGCCCATCTGCCAGAAAATGATCGCTTCGCGGTTGGCGGTCGGCGCCAAGTACACCATGAAAGAGATGATGGCGTTGCATACCGCATTGATGGCGATGCCGGTGAGAATCAGGTGCACCACGGCAACCCTTCCGTTGTGGCGCGCAAGCTGATAGATAATGAAGGTAACCAGCAGCGCGGTAAGGAAGGCTGCGGCGGGAACGGTAAAGGTACCGAAGAATTCGATATTAAAGACGATGACTACGGCCGCACCAACGCCCGCACCGGAGGTAACGCCGATAATGGAGGGTTCTGCCAGGGGGTTGGCGAACACCGCCTGCATCAGCGTGCCGGCCACGCCCAAGGCCGCACCCACCACGAGCCCCAAGACCAAACGCGGTAGGCGAATGTCCCACACCACGCTTGCGGTCAAGGAATCCTCCCCGTGGCCAGCTGCCAAAATGGGGAAGAGATCAGACAGCGGTACATAGTATTGCCCCAGCACGACGGAGATGAGCGCCGCGAGCACGGTGAGAATCCCCAGGAGTACGAATACCCAAGTGCGCTGCGTGCGGCGGCGCGCGAAGGTGTCCGTGCCCTTACTCATTGTCCGGGTCATACACAGCCTTTGCTAGCTTCACCAGCGTTTGCCCTGTCATGGGACCAAATGCCAACGATTGGCCGTCCGGGATAGTCACGATGCGCTTCTTCTGGCCGGCGGTGGTCTGAGCAACGCCGGGCCGCTCCAGCAAGCCGTCAATGCCGCCGGTGGATTCCAGGCCATTAGTCATCATGATGATCACCTCTGGATTGATGCGCGCCAGCGCCTCAGCATTAGCAGGTTCTGCATGGGAAAGGTTGTTTTCTGCAGCCAGATCCACGCCGCCGATGCCTTCAATCAGGTCTTGCGCACCGGTACCGTCACCCATGATGAAGAAAACGCCGCCGTTTCCGCGCGCATAGAGAAACGCCATGCGCATCGGATCATCGGGAACCAACTCTTTGATGGCTCCCTTTGCCTCGTCGATTTCCTTGGTAGATCGTTCGGCTAGCTCACGTGCTTCGTCGGGCAAGCCGAGGGCATCGCCAAGCGTGGTGATGTCCTCGCCCACCGAATCGATGGTGCGCTCAGGTTCCATCACCACGGTGGTGACACCCGCCGCCCGGATTTGATCGATGGCATCGCGCGGGCCAATGGAGTGATCCACAATGACGAGCGTCGGCTGCAGCTCCAGCACCGCCTCCACGTTGATATTGTGGCCGCCTTCGGTCACCACCGGGAGATCCGCCAGGTTGGGCTCGGTAGAAGAAACTGTGCGGCCGACGATATTATCCGCAAGCCCCAAGCCGCTAAGAGTCTTGGTATAGGTGCCATAGATATCCAACGCGAGGATGCGGGAGGCATCAGTGACAGTGACGTCATTACCATCGGCATCGGTAAGCTCCACCGGAAGCGCCGGCTCTGCCTTATCAGTAACCGGCTCGATATCGTCAAAATCCTTGACATCGCTGACACCTTCAAAGGATCTGGGGTCCGAGAGATCGGCGGGATCCGGTAGCTGATCGGTATAGCTTCCCTGCACACCGCACGCGGTAAGGCTGAAGATGCACAGGAATGGCACGAGGAAACGAAGAACGAGTTTCACGGCAATCTTTCTAAGAGTTGTTCATGACAAGCCGACTGGTGGAGCCACCGGCGATGATCAATCCGACGATGAAGAGCAGTAGATAGGTGGTCGGGTTATCTAGGCCCCCGCCGGGAGACGTCGCGGACTTGACCTTGAATTTGTTCGATCCGTCCTCGTATCCCTGCCCCGAGTCACCGGCTAGCGCTGAGTCCCCGGCTGCGGCATGCGCGCCGCCTTTGGAACCAGAGCTGCCCTTTCCGTTTCCGCCCGCGCCTGATCCGTCGGATCCGGAACCTGAGCTAGAACTGCCGCCACCGGATACGGCGCCGCAATCAGCGCTTCCGCCCAAGGTGGCGTGGAAGCTCAGCGGATCCAACTGGGTGCCTGGTTCATAGAACTCAGCGAGTGCCTGGGAACCGGCCTCAGAAAGCGATACCGCAGCTTCACCGGACACTTCGTCCGTGCCGACGTCGAGGGAATTAAAACTCAAGGTGCCAATAACAGTGCGCCCAAAGTCTTTCTTCTTGCCTTCCATATTGGAAGAGCGCACGTCAGCGATAAGCTCGCCAGAATTGCCGTTGAAGGTGATTTCCAGATTGGCGATGTTGAGGTCCAGCTTGCCGTGGTGCCCGGTGAACTGCATGCTTCCGCCATATTGCACGGAGCCCGCGCCATCTTTTACGGCACCGGAGTTACCCGTGAATTGGAAACGTCCATTGTCATAGCCAACACCAGAGAGATCCCATCGGCCTTGGGCAATGGATCCGGTGATATAGGACTGGAAGGATTTCTTTAACCCCCACTGAGCAGTGGCTTGCGTAACCCCAGTGGCCTCACAGACAGCATCGCCCCCGCCAGATGCTTCCGCACCTGAATTACCTGAGCCCGGGGCACCGGAATTCGCAGTTCCAGAGTGCGAAGGACCAGATCCCGCTGCTTTGCCAGTTCCTGAGGCACCGCCGCCTCCGCCCGAACCAGAGTTACTCGGTGATGAATTTCCCGCTGCAGAGTTAGTAGAAGCCGAGTTTCCTCCAGTGGAGTTCGACGTACCCGAAGCAGAACCATCCGAATTCGAGTTCGATCCGCCCCGATCGTTGAAAGACTCCAACTCATCCAGGAACGCCTGGGTATTGCCCATGAACGTAGTAATCCCGTTCATCGTGTCATTGGTTTCAGACAGGATGTCCATTGCTTCCTTGTTAAAGCCCGTGAAGGAACCCGTAATGGACGTCAAGGGACGCTTCTCACCGGAACCGGAGCCAGATCCGGAACCAGATTCGGAACACGAGCCATCAAGCGCAATGCCGCCAGAGGACGGATCTAAGGCTTCACCTGGCTGGTAGAAACCGGTGAAAAACTTGGCCCCGCCAGAGGTCAGAGTGGTAGATCCAGACAAATCAACCTTTCCGGCACCATCTTTGACGGGGTTGGCCAGATTAATGGTGGCGATTACCTCATCATTGCCTTGGATCTTTTTACCGCGGCTGAGTTCTTGGCGGTTCATTTCATAGGAGACGTAGTCCACGGAAATCTGCGCCTGCTTACCAGAGGCCTTGACCTTGAAGTCCGACATTGTCATGTCCAAGACTCCATCGTGGCCGGTAAAGCTCAGCGTTCCATTGAACGGAATCGTGACGTTCCCACCAGACGCATCGGGCTTTCCTGCAGTAAAGACGAACGCACCATCGCCCCGTTCGTCGCCCGTGAAGCCAATGCCGTTGGCACCCCATCCACCGTGGGCGATATTGCCTTTGACGTAGCTGCGGAATGACTGCTTGATGCCCCATTTCCATGTGCAGGATTCATCTGCGTGGGCAACCGGGGCAGAAGACAAAAGTGGGGCGAATGCCGCGACGAGGAAAGCAGCGACGATAATACCGAATGCCGACTTCCACAGTTTTCCAATCATGTTGAGAACCTTGTTTTCGTGCCTAAAAATGTTATAGGGTAAGCTTGCCTAAGTGAAGTAAGTGTATCCTGACCTAACTTCTTTTGATTGTCAATAAACCACCCCCTATAAGAAACAAAAATGCACAACGACCCCCGCAAAGACATCTTCAACAGCATCTATCCAGATGTCGATCCCACACAGAACTTCCCACTCACGATCGGTGAACGCTTGTCCTTAGCGCTTTCCGTCGGCGTATTCATGTTCGGCGGCGTAAGCGGCAACCTGCTCATTGCGGGTATCGGTTTGGCCTTTGTGGTCGCCTGTTCCTTGGCGCTTGCACGTAAAACGCCGCGCCGCATCCGTGCAGAGGCGCGCAGCCGATTCCCCCGGGAACCGTGGGCCGAACAACCCAGCCTTCTCGTACCCGCCGTATGGATCGTCATCGCAGTAATCGCTGCCCTGGCGTGGTGGTTCACCCCCGTGAAATACCTCGCGTGGAGCGCGGGCGCCATGGCCGTCATCGCTGCCGTCGTGACGTGGTCCCTCCCCACCCTGCAGCGCCGCCGCGCGCGGGCTGCGCGCACAAAGCACGACGCTTAAGTCACCCCAAAACTCCCCGCCAGAGAAAACTAAAATAGGCCCCAACCTGCATCAACAGGTCGGGGCCTTGCGCGGTGGCGGCGGGATTTGAACCCGCGGTTGGGGGTTACCCAACAATCGCTTTCGAGGCGATCACCTTCGGCCGCTCGGACACGCCACCGCGTTCCAGATTACGGGAGGACCCCCGATGCAACAAAATCGCCGCGCCGGCACTAAGCCAGCGCAGCGATTTCGCTATGAAGGGACTATAAAATTAGTCCTTCTTCAGGCCACCGATGATGTCGTTGGCCTTGTCCTTGATGCTGTCAGCAGCATCGGACAGCTTGTCCTTAGCCTCGGAAGCGACCTGGTCGGCCTTGCCCTCGTTGGCTACGTCTTCGTTACCGGTTGCCTCGCCGAAAGCTTCCTTTGCCTTGCCTGCGAGGTCGTCCTTCTTGTTTTCCAAATCGCCCATTTTCTCTCTCCTTAAATGAGTCGCTTACAGTGTGACAGCTACTATACCCACTTTTCGCGCAATGTGGTGAAAAATTTTTCCAGCAACGCCACGCAGTCTTTTTCGAGGACGCCACCGCGGACCTGAGGGGTAAAGGGCGCGGTGGGGGCGCGCAGGACATCGATAAGCGAGCCGCACGCACCCGTCTTCGGCTCAAAGGCGCCAAAAACCAGCGAGCTCACCCGGGCGGATTGCAGGGCACCGGCGCACATGGCGCAGGGCTCCAAGGTGACCACGAGCTCGCAACCGGACAGGCGCCAACCATCGCCGTGGATGCGCACCGCCTGGCGGATGGCCTCGACCTCCGCGTGGGCAGTGGGATCGCGCAATTGCTCGCGGCGGTTGACGCCGGTGGCGAGCTCGCGGCCGGTGGCATCGTAAAGCACAGCCCCAACCGGCACATCCCCGGCGGGGGTCTGGCGCGCCACCGCGAGGGCGCGCTGCATGCGTTCCTGCGCGCGCTGCAGGGGCTTAGGCGTTATCAATGACGTCTTCTAGCTCATCCCCAAAGCCCAGGTCGCCGGCGATGCGCAGGAGCATATCGGAGGGCCAATCGTCCTCATCGTCGATGATGTAGCCCACCTGATCCTCGGATAAGCCCAGGTCAGCGAAGATATCGAAGTCGCCTTCGCCATAGGGTTCGGCCTCTTCCGGGTCCACGTCTGGGATCTCGTAGTCATTGAGTTCCATGAAATCCGCGGCAAAGTCATCATCAACGCCATAGGTGGCGTCCGAAATTAGCATTTTCACCCCGCCGGGCACGGGCCGCACGGCAATGAAGTAGGCGTCCTCGACGCAGAGAAGGGCGAAAGCTGCGCCTTCGGAGCGCAGGGCGCGTACCGCGGTGATGGAGGTTTGCGGGTCCTCAAAGTCATCATCGAAGCTGCGCACGACCCATTGTCCCTCGTTGCGGGCGACGGTAACCGCGAAAGAGTAATTTTCGTTGCTCATACCTCGTGAGATTAGTCGTGTTGTGCCACAATTGTCACCGTGAGTTCTCAAGATGTTCAACGCCCCATCTGCATTATCGGCCTCGGCCTCATCGGTGGTTCCTTGCTGCGCGATCTCGCGGGCTATAACCACGACGTATTTGGATACAACCACTCGACTTCCGCCGCCCGCACCGCAGTCAAGCAGGGCTTTGACGTCAATGATGACTTGCCGGCGGTGCTTAACCGCGCCGAGATTGAAGAGGCGCTCATTGTGATCGCCGTTCCCATGACCGCGGTGGGCAGCGTCTTGGATGCCATTCAGGAACACGCCCCTAGCTGCGGCATTACGGACGTGGTCTCCGTAAAGACTCCCGTGCGCCAGCAGGTCTGTGACCGCGGCATGGAGGATCGCTACGTTGGCGGGCACCCCATGGCGGGCACCTCGAAATCGGGGTGGGATCACTCCCAGACGGGGCTTTTCCGCCGCGCCGCGTGGGGCATTACCTACGATTACGCCGCCGAGTATGAGGCGCGCGGGGAAAAGATTCCTAAGAAATGGATTGAGACTTTTACGGACGTCGTGCGCATGACCCAGATGGTGCATGCAGAGGCCGTGCCCATCCGTGTGGCCAACCACGATGCGGCGGTCGCTCGCATTTCCCACCTGCCGCATATTTTTGCGGAGACTCTGGCCATGGTGGGCGATAATGGCGGCATTTTGGCGCAGTCTCTAGCCGCCGGTTCCTTCAAGGATGCGACCCGGGTGGCCGGAACCCGCCCGGATCTCGTGCGGCAGATGTGCGAGACCAATGCCCCGGCCTTGGTGGAGGCCTTGGATGAGGCGCTGGAGTTGCTTCACGATGCCCGGGAGAAGCTCGCCGCCCCCGAGCCTTCCATCGCCGAGCTTGCCGATGCCGGCTACCGCGCCCGCACCCGCATCGAAGCCAGGTCGGGCGCGCGCAAGGAATCGGTCTCCCCGGTCAAGATTTCCTCCCGCCCGGTGCTGCGCCTGCACCCCGGTGGCCCGAAGTGGGTGGCGCAACTGCGCCAGACCGAATCCTTGGGCGGGCGCATCGAGATTTTTTAGCGGCGCGACTTGCGGGCGGCACCGTTGCCAGCACCGGTAGCGAAGGTGCGCGCGGCCGCCGCGGCACCGATTAGGCCAATGGCCGCTACCGTGAAGTAGATCCACGGGCGGTCGCCGCTGGTCTGCGGCGTTGCCTGCGGGGTAGGCGTGGTCTCCGCGGTCAAGACGGCATCCTTATCCTTACCGCTAATCACGCCGTCTACCCAGTCCTTGGTGCCGGCAAGCGTGGTGATAGCCGCGCTTGGGGAGGGCAAATCCGGGTCCGCATTGGAGGTACCCGCGGTCGCTAGGCCCGCAAGCTTTCCTTTAACAAAGAACGGTCCGCCGGAATCGCCACCCTGCATGCCGGCATTACCGGTGGAGTGGACATCGAGGATCGGGCTGCTGATCATCGGGGCCATGCCGCCTTGGCCAGGCTGCATTACTTCCCCACCGTTGCCGTCAGGCTTGACGATTTGCGGCTGCTCAGCACCCGGCTTGGTGGCACTAGGTGAGACCACCTTGGGCTTATCCGATCCCGAACCAGATCCCGGCATCATGGCGCCAGGCATGGCCTCTTCGGCCGGCACGGACTCATAGCCTTCAGGGACCTTCATGCCTGCATCCGGCTTGGAGCCGCCCGGCATCATGGCGCCAGGCATGGCTTCCTCAGCGGGCACGGACTCGTAGCCTTCTGGGGCCTCTTTATCGGCGCCTGGCTTCTGTGCGGCGTCATCGCTTGGCCCGCCGCCTAGAATTTCGGAGACCTTCATCTCTGCCATCGGCAGCTGTCCCTTGCGCGCCATGGAGGAGCTACTGCTCCAGCCATACAGGGTACCAAGGTCGCCGGTCTCTGGAATATCGGTAGAGATCTTGGCCGGCTTGATATCGGTGACGGGCTCGGTGAGGTGGAGCAGTCCGGCATCGGAAAGCGGGGATAGCGCCCACGAATCCGCGTCATAGACCTTGTCTCCCAGGCGGGCCTGGGTGCCTTCGTTATTGACGGACTGCAGGCAGTGGCGGGCGGTAAGCACCCACTGCTTATCCACGAGCGTGCCGGTGCAGTCACCGAAGTTGCCTATGCGGCCCATCTTGAGCGCGGCGACGGTCTGGGACTCGGCGTTATCGGGGGCGGGTTCGCCGTGCTCAAGGGCGCTGGCGGGGGCCGCCAATATCCCGATGATGCCGGCGGTGGTCAAAGCGGTAGCAAATTTACGCGACATGTTAGTCCTTCTTTCCAGCAGGAACGGCGAGTTTAACGGCGGAGGAGACGGCCTTTTCGAGGGGGCCTTGGCCCAGGAATTTCCGCCAGATGGTGGCGAGCACGAGGAATAGGCCAATAAATGCCCACGCCCACGCGGTGTTGTGCAGTGAGATGTTGCTTTGCCAGTAATAAGCGGAAAGCACGTGCAAGACATAAACGGTCAGGGACATCGTGCCCATTGCGGCCAAGGGGTAGACAAGCTTGGGTACCGCGCTGCCGATGAGCAGGCACAGGTGCAGCACCACTGCTGCCACTGCAACGGAGAGCAGGATTTCGCCCGCTACGCCGGTGTGGCCGGTAAAGCGCAGCCAGCTGGGCATATCCGGCTCGAAGCGGAAGTAGGTGCCAACCGCGGCAATAACCGCGCTGGCTGCGGTAACAATCCACTGCAGCGCCGTGCGGAAGCTACCTGGGCGGATGTAGACCTCAAAGAGCAGCATGCCGGCGATGAAATACGCGATCCATGCCAGCAGCGGATAGACCTGCGGCAGGGTAAACGGCGCGTAGTGCACGGTTGAGGCGATGGCGGCGACGAAGAACAGGGCCAGCTTCCACCACATGTTCAGCGGTGGCACCCAGGAGACCACCATCATGGTGATACCCATGGCAACGAGCACGACCTGAATCTGCCCGCCAACCGGGAGCAGTGCCAGTCCGATAAGCGTAATGATGGCGCCACGGGCAATCAGGCGCAGCAGCGTTTGTACGGAATAGTTCTTGCCGATGAGCATCATCGTCGCGCCGGCGACAATGGCAAATAGGGCGGCCGGAAGGCCCGACAATATGACCTTGGTGCTCCATACCAACGAGGCCATGTGCAAAATAATCATGCCAATAATGGCAAGTGAACGAGCCAAATCCAGCCCGACGATGCGCGATGATGTACTCACCTAGCACTCTCCTTCACGATGTGATGGGACGCAGCGGTCTCTACTACGACCCATGTTTATAACGACTCCCTTTTTCTACAACGGAAGTCTGGGAGGTTGCTGTATCAACACTTTACATGTCCTGTACCTTATAAATGCCATCATTGGCCTGGTCAATCCCACGGGCCCACTTTCCTGCGAACCACGCAGGATCGCACCCAATCCCCCGGCCTCAACGCGCTCCGGAGGAGCCCACCGTAGCTCGCATCACTGGCGACTACGCGCAATTAATTCACCCCAGAAACCCGCACCTACCTGCTATTTTGCTATAGCTAATCGATTGCCCCTCCATACTTATACCCTGATAATTTCTTTCCTGCCAGGACGCTTCCTGGCACCTATGAAAAGCGCACAAACTGTCTGGCAAATGAACACGAAGTTGAGCCACTCTTCGTTTCTCCCTTCTAAGTCAACCGAGGTTCCATCCACTAGTGTGGAGTATCTGTAACCCGTGGTAGGGCCTGACCCTCAGAAAGTGGAGACACCACGCTACCGGACGCAACCTACTGGGAGAGGAGCTTGAGGTTTGGAAGATAAAGACCGCGAAAACCGGGCCTCCAATAAACAACCGAGCCGAAAAGCCACTAACCGGATTACTCTCCCTTACGGAGGTTATTGGCCTTGCGCCAGACTGCGTAAGTTCCCGCAAGGAAAATAACCGCTAAAACTCCGGCAACCCTAAAATAAAATAAGCCGTTTTCTAGCCTGCAGAAGATGTCTGACGATGAGGTAGAATCCGTCTCAGCCAAGGTCTTAGCAACATATATCGCATTCAACCCGCCGATAGCATAACCGAGACAGAGCAACAGTGATACACAAATCGTAATCTTTAGCAGAACCTCTAAGGATGAATTACGTGACACTGTTCTCCTTTATATTCTCCCATTACAAGTAGACGTGCACATTCGGCATTGCCCTTAACGTCAAAATTTTGAAATCCGTCATCGTGCGCATTACCGAAGGAACAATCATTGTGAGCTTTACCTTTGCGCGCCACATGGATCCCGTTTTCGTCCCTGTTTTGGCAGTTCCCACCAAAGACAGTTTTGGCCCCTTCTTGTACCCCCTATACTGTTTCCGCTTGAGCCATTCCGGACAAGGCAGGAAGTAGCAGCAGAGAAGACAGAAGGGAAGCGGCAGTATATAAAGTTTTGTCCACAACTACCCTTTCTGTACGCGATGACTTACTTAAAGTAACATAAATTGACTTTCGTGGTAATGATTGTCATTATCTAGATTCTGGCGCACATTACGTTATTGGCAGTTCAGGTCTAGGCTCGGATAATGGACACATCGAAGCTCGGGCCTTTTGCCGCTTAGGCTACATGCCTCGCCCACCCCCGAAAATAAACCTGGAAATAAAAAATCTCGAGGCACCGCCTTGGGAACGATGTCTCGAGATTCGAAATTTTGTGCGCCCGGAGGGATTCGAACCCCCAACCTTCTGATCCGTAGTCAGATGCTCTATCCGTTGAGCTACGGGCGCAGTCCGTTGTGAAGCAGTGCGTATGCTCTGCTGTGCAACGAGAATTTACTATACCCACGGACCCGAAAACTAACAAATCGCCTGTACAGAGCCGTGTTCGGCGGGATAGCCAGGGGCGTATTGTTCACCCGCCGTTCACGCTTTAGCTCGGCGTAAAGGACGAGAAGGCTATACGAGGGCGGAGGCTTCGGCATCAGAAAGCAGGGCGTCTTGAAAGGCCTGCAGGGTGGATTCGTGATCGAAGTCGACACCGATGAGCACGAGCTCCGTGCCGGGGGTTACGCCATTGGCGGCCCATAAAGAGGCGGGCATGATCTGCAGGTTGGGCCCGGCCTGCTGCCAGGCGTGAGCCACGCGCAGGTCGGTATCGATCCAGCAGTACCCTTTGGACCGCACGAGGCCCGTGCTTGCCCGGAGGGCGGCGATGAGGCGTTCGCGATTAAACGGGCGATCGGCGCGAAAGACTACCGAGGAGATGCCGTATTCCTCGGTTTCTGGAGTGTGTGGGTTCGCAAGCTCTTCGGCGTAACCGTGATAGGCGGCAGCGGTTGCGGTATTGAACAAATGCGCATCGAGAACCAGCCCCGGCTCGATTACCCCGTGGGTTACCGGCACCACGCGCGCCCGCGGATTCATGGCGCGGACTGCGGCGATGACGCGATCGGTTTCGGCAGCATCGACAAGATCGGTTTTGGTAATGAGGATAAGGTCGGCGAATTCGACTTGGTCCACTAAGAGATCGGAAATGGTGCGGTCATCCTGGGGCGTAGCCTCGATGCTTTCGGAGACAAGGCTGCGGCCGCGGCGCAATTGGTTTAAGAAGGTAGAGGCATCGACGAGGGAGACCATGGTGTCGATGGGGGCGGCATCGGCAAGCGTGGTGCCATCGGCAAATTCCCACTCAAAGGTGGCAGCCACGGGCATGGGTTCGGAAATGCCGGTGGATTCGATGACAATCTGATCAAAGCGGCCGGAGCGCGCCAGCTTGCCCACGGACTCGATGAGGTCTTCGCGCAAGGTGCAGCAAATGCATCCATTCGACAGTTCCACGAAGCGATCCTCGCCGCGCTCGAGGTGGCCTTCGCCGGCGACGAGGGCGGCATCGATGTTGACCTCAGAAAAATCGTTGACGATGACCGCCAGCTTGCGCCCCTCCCGCTTCGCGAGCAGGTGGTTAAGTAGCGTGGTCTTTCCGCTGCCTAAAAATCCGGACAGCACGGTAACAGGTGTAGCCATCCTTTAATGGTAACGTTTTTCATTAAAGGATGGCTATTGGGGGCGCAGTTCCTAGACCGTCAGCCCGAAGATCGGCACCGCCAGCAGGAAGACGGTAAGGGTGATGAGGAAGATACCAATGACGTTGAGGCCAACGCCGCCCTTGATCATCTCGCCAATCTTGACGTAGCCGGAACCATAAGCAATGGCGTTCGGCGGGGTTGCCACCGGAAGCATGAAAGCACAGGTTGCGGCCAAGGCGACCGGGATGGTGAGCAGCAGGACATTGATATCGCCTTCGGTGGTCAGGCCCACGCCCACGGCGACGCCGCCCATGATGGGGATGAAGGTGGCCGCGGTGGCGGTATTGGAGGTGATCTCCGTCAGGAAGAGGACCAGGGCGGCCACGGCTGCGACGATGAGCACGATGGGCAGGGAGCTGAGCCCCTTGGCCATCTCACCAATCCACAGGGACAAACCGGAAGAGTTGAAGGCCGAGGACAAGGAGAGGCCACCGCCGAAGAGGAGGAGGACGTCCCACGGCATTTCATTGGCCGTCTTCCAATCCAGCAGGCGGATGCGGCGCTCCGAATCAGCCGGCAGGATGAACAAGAGGATACCTGCGGCGATGCCGACGATGGCATCGTCATAATTATCAAAATCGCCAAGGACGATGGGCAGGGTTACCCAGGCCAGGGCGGCCAGGACGAAGATGATGCCGGTCATAATCTGCGGGCGGGTCCATGGGCCCAGCGCCTTGATTTCCTCGTTGATGAGCTCGCGGCCGCCAGGGATTTCGGTCATTTCCGGCTTGAAGATGGTAATCAACAGCGCCCATGCGATGAGTAGGAAGACAAGCGCCAGCGGCACGCCAACGGCCATCCAGCGGCCGAAGCCGAGGGTGACGTCCCAGGTATCGGCCATATACGCATTCAAGAAGGCATTGGGCGGGGTACCAATCAGGGTACCCAGCGAACCGATGGAGGCGGAGTACGCGATGCCCAGCATGAGGGCGGTGGCGAATTTCTTCTGCTTATCCCAACCGCCAACAGTCTCTGCGGTAAGCGCCAGCACGGACGTACCAATCGGCAGCATGACCACGGCCGTTGCGGTATTCGATACCCACATGGACAAAAAGCCGGTGGCCAGCATGAAGCCCAAAATGAGGCGGCGCGGCGAGGTACCGATGAGCTTTACCACATAAAGTGCAAGGCGGCGGTGCAGGTTCCAGCGCTGCAGCGAGAGCGCGATAAGGAAGCCACCCATGAACAAGAAAATGGTGGCAGAGGCATACGGTGCGCCGACTTCCTTAATGGTGCCCACACTTGCGAGCGGGAAGATGACCAGCGGAATCAGCGCGGTGGCCGCCAGCGGGATGGCTTCAGTCATCCACCACACACCCATGAGGATGGTCACCGCCGCAACGGTGCGGATGGCGCTTAGCGTGTAATCGGCCTCCTCATCCACGCCGGTGGACTGCTGGACAGTGTCGATGGCATTTGAAGGGAAGATGAAAAATACAAGGATGGCTAGGGCGAGGCCGATGAAAAGGCCAATGAACTGGCGGCGCCATTCATTGCGTGGGGCACCGGGATCCTCAGCGCCCTCTGATTGGGCGGTAGATTCGTGAGTATGCGGGGTGGTCATGCCGCGAACTCCTTTGCTAGAGAGACAATTAGCAGGGCGGGGTGTGATAGCTCTGTCAATTACCAGCAATCGAGCCGGATCCTTGGTGCATCCCGAACATCATTCAGTCCGTGCAGAGCATGCTAAGACCCTACAAAACATTTGCATCAGAAACCACAAACTTTACTGAATTCACCCCCACCACTTTCAAAATTCACACACCGCAGCTACTCAAAATGTGAAATCTTCCCCACCGATCTGCCACCCCCGCCCGGCGGACCAGGCTCCATGGGTAAGGAGCCCCTATAAGCCGAGCACCGACTTGGCGATGAGGAAATAGATGATAAGGCCCGTGGCATCGCAGAACGTGGAGATGAAGGGATTAGAAAATACGGCGGGGTCCGCGCCAATGGTCTTTGCAACGATGGGCATCAGCCCGCCCACCGTAGCGGATATGGAACAGATTAAAAACAACGTCGAGCCAATGACTAAGCCAATATCCACGCCGTAGACCACCGTTGCCAGGCCGAGTCCCGCCAAGCCCAATACGGCACCAAGCAGCATGCCCACGCGGAGCTCGCGCCAGAGAACGGCGAGGAGGTCGCGCCCGCGGACATCGCCAAGCGCCAGCGCACGGGTCACCGTCGTTGCCGCCTGATTTCCCGTATTACCGCCGGTGCCGGTCAGCAGCGGGATAAACAGGGATAGCACCACGGCCTGCGCCAAGGTGTCCTCGAAGGCGTCTAGGACCCGCACGGTGAGCAGCGCAGACACCGCCAGAACCAGCAGCCACACGATGCGGGACTTCACCAGTTTCAATAGCGGCGTGGACAGGTACGGCTGCTGCAGGGCCTCGGTACCACCGGCACGCGCGGAGTCCTCGCTATCCTCTGCCTCGACGATGTCAATGGCATCGTCCCAGGTCAAAAGGCCTACCAGGCGGTCTGAATCATCCACGATGGGCAATGCCAAAATATCGAGCGGCAGGAACCACCTGGCGGTGGCTTCCGCATCATCATTGGCATTGGCGTAGATGGGGCTTTGCATGATGTCCCCAATCGTGGTGCCGGCCTCCGCGGTAAAAATTTCCCGCAACGTCACCACGCCCACCAAGCGGCGATCCGCGCGGGTAATGGGCACCGCATAGATGGTTTCTAGCTCATCGGCCTTCGCGCGCAGGGTCCGCAGCGCTTCCTCCACGCTCATTTCAGGATGGATGCCGGGGACCTCGGGCGACATGCGGCGGCCCACCGAGCCCTTGGTGTAGCCCAGGACAACCCCGGTGACATCCCGCTTCGATTTGGTAAGCGAGCGCAGCAGCCGATCCGCGATCTCCGCCGGCAGCTCATCCAAAAGGGCCACGCGGTCTTCCGGCTCGAGTTCATCGAAGAACTCATAGACATCAGCATTGCCCAGCTCATCAATGATATCGGCCTGGTGCTTGGCGTCCAGGGCATCAAATACCACGATGGATTTACGCCGCGGCAATAAGCGCAGGGCCAGCGCGGCGCGGATGGCATTTTGCCGCTCGACGATGGCGATGAGCTCCTGCAGCGGCACCTCATCAAGCAGCGCCTGCAAGCGGGGCGCTTTTTGCGGGTCAATGGCAGAATCCTGCTTCAACCATGCCTCGACCGTATCGCTGGCCTGCTCAGTAGTATCCGCCATCGCCGTCACCTTGCCCTTCTCGCCCCTCATACCGCGGCGCCGGTGGCCACAGTAATTGATATAGCCTCACATAGATTACGCGTATCCCCCATCAGCACACAGCACTGCGGCGGAAAACTTTGTCTTTAGGCAAAAACACCCCACAAAGCAAAAGCTGCGAGCAGGGAGACCAGCCCCGCACCACCGGCCAGGACGGCGGCGCCGGGGAGGTGGCGGTGGGTGCGCAAGGAGGCATCGACAAGCGATGCCCGCTTTCGCACCGCCACTATCAACACCAGCACGCCCGCCGCGAGCACCAGCAACGGGAGAAACACGCTGACGCTGACCACCCGCATAACCCCCAGGAGGATTACCGCCAGCGCGAGGATGGTGCGCTGCCACGATAGGCGGGTTCGCTCGGGCTGCAAGCCGGGGTCAAAGAGTTCCCCATGTGGCTGCGGGCTAGACAAGTAGCTCGCCTACCAGCAGGACAGCCGCGATAACGACGATGGTGCCCACAAGCACTGGGATGGCGATGCTGAAGGGCAACGGACGCTGCTGCCGCAAGGCGCGCTCGGCCCGCTTCCATTGCAACCACGCGACCACAGGCAGCACAATCGCCACTACCAGCATGAATGCGGAGACCACGGCGCGCAGGGTCGCCGGCAGCGGCACATCGAAAGCTTCCAAGGCCACTCCCCCGGCAATCAGCGCGAGCGAGGTGCGAATCCATGCGAGGAAGGTGCGCTCATTCGCCAGCGTAAAACGCGGATCAGGGTCGCTTCCCACCCCAAATACCGAGCGGGGAAACCTCGAATCGCTCATGCCTTCCTACCTTATATTCAATGCGCGGCCTTAGCGCGATAAGCCCGCGCCCCTACCCGCCGGCCGCGGCCGCCTCGTTATGATCGGGGCCATGATTGAAGTCGCAGCCATCGTTTTCCGCAATTCCTTTGGCCATGTGCTTGGCGTACGCAAGGCCACATCCACAAAGTTCCAGCTGCCGGGCGGCAAGCTAGAAGAAGGCGAAAGCCCAGTCCAGGCCGCTGCGCGCGAGGCGGAAGAAGAAATCGGCGTGCAGGTACGCCTACCTGAACTTACCGAGCTCGGCACCTTCACTGCCCCCGCCGCCAATGAACCAGGCCACACCGTCCGCGGGCATATCTTTACCTACCCGCGCCCCGTCATCGCCCACGCCGCGGCCGAAATCGCCGAAACCGCTTGGATCGATCCCGCCGACCCACAGTGCGAGCTCGCTGACTTACTGCGCAACGAGGTTTTTCCGGCGCTTTAAAGTGGTGAGTCCCGCACATCGACAAAGGGCGCCACACCTACACCCCGTCACCTGCGCCAGGGCAGAATCGTGAACCAGCGATAACGTAAAAGTCACCTTGGGGCTCAACGGGGTGCGGTGTACTACTTATTTCGACTGATGCCCTGCATACTCCGCCCACATGCGTACTCCCACAGAAGCCACGTTCAGAACAACAATAAGGACGCCAATAAGCCAAGGCCTATTACATCAGTCAGCCACAAAATAAATACCACCAAAGAGGCGACTGCTAAAGCGAGCAAAACTCCGATTTTTATTTTCTTCGCTTTATCCATAACTCCATTATCCACGATTGGAGTTTCTCCTTTTTAAAGAAACCTCCTTGATCTCCAAAAGTGCCCGCGGAGAATACTCGTATCCCCGCGTGCAGGATAGGGGCCTAGCTCCAGTTTGGTGGCCACCATATTTTTTCGTTTAAGCCGCTAAGTGGACAGTCCGTCAAAGCGACAAAACAACGAAATCCCGAGCGCAATTGCCCGGGATTTGTGTGGCGGAGATGAGAGTGTCCGAATTCATGACTTATTTGACAGTCTGTTCCTGGGTAAGTGGTCGTGATGGTTGACAGGTCAGTCGCGACATAGTTGACGCTTAGGGTTACCTGGCCGTGTCGGGTGATGTTTTACTCATCAGTCGCGAC